>JANQEF010000108.1 GCA_028278465.1 Dehalococcoidia bacterium
CTCCGCACGCTCGTTCCACCTGCGCCTGCCTGCTGCCACGGCGCTGGCGGTCCGTCCCACGGCTTGCCACGAATACTTCGAGCCGAGGCGCGTCGCGACCCAGCTCAGGCGAGGAGTGAAGACGGCGGCAGCGAGGACCAGCAGCACCAGCACGCGCAGAGAGGCCGCTGCGTAGTCGAGCGTAGTTACATTGAAGCGGTCCCAGTTGGACGGCCAGATGGCGATCGTCTCGCCGAGTGTCCCGCCCATCGATTCGCCGGTCGGGCTGCCGGGTTCGGCGTTGACCATCCCGAGCACGCCAGTGGCGGCGAACGCGACCAGCAGCGTCGGCAAGACGTAACGCCACTTTCGGACGGCAAATAGCGGTCGCCACGACACGATGTAGACCAGCGCGGCCGCCCACAGTCCGAGTGGGACCACTGACCAGCCGAAGAACTCAAGCGTCCGTT
The DNA here is from genome assembly GCA_028278465.1 of Dehalococcoidia bacterium. Lineage (GTDB taxonomy): Bacteria > Chloroflexota > Dehalococcoidia > Lucifugimonadales > Lucifugimonadaceae > JAJCYX01. The sequence continues at coordinate 450 of JANQEF010000108.1, forward strand.
CGCGCAGCGGGAAAGCGACTATCGCGGCCACGATGGCAAGCAGCAGAACGACTCTGACGGGATGCCGCAGCGCCAGCCGGAGTCCGAAGGGCGCGATCCCTTCCAGGAGCGATGCGCCCTTCGCTCCCGCGCCTCTCGCAGTCCTGCTTGTGGCTCTAGACGTCAATAGTCACCGGAATAACTAGCGGCCTGCGCTTTGTCCTTCTAGTCAGGTATCGCCCCACGGTGGCGCGAATCAGGTCCTCCAGCTCGTTCCACTCTAGGTTCTCGTTCGAAAACCGTTCAAGCACGGGCTGAAGCTCATCTCTCGTATCTTCGAACAGGGATTCGGCGTCGGCGGCGTGCACGAAACCCATAGAAACAAGCCGCGGCTCACCCACGATTCGCCTATTGTCACGGTCGATAGCTAACGAGACTGTTACGATCCCCTCGCGTGCCAGCGACCGGCGCTCGACGACCACGTTTCCAGCTTCATCCCACAGTCCGAGACCGTGGACGAATATGTGTCCTGCGACCTCGCGGTCGACGATCTCGGCGCTCTGCGAGGTCAGTTCCAGCACATCGCCGTCTGTCAGCACGATCGAGTTCTCCGGCGCCACGCCCTGGTCGACCGCGAGGTCGGCGTGCGCCCGCAGCATCCTGAACTCGCCGTGAACCGGCACGAAGTACTGCGGTCGTGTCAGGTTCAGCACCAGCCGCAACTCTTCGCGGCGGGCATGGCCCGAAACGTGCGTGTTCGCCTGCCGGTTCGTCACCACGCGCGCGCCGAGCTGCACAAGGTCGTTTATCGAATCGTTGACCGCCACCTCGTTGCCGGGGATCGTGTTGGCGGAGAGGATGATGGTGTCGTCCTCGCGGATAGAGATCTCGCGGTGCTGGTCACGCGACATGCGGACAAGTCCCGACGAAGGCTCGCCCTGGCTTCCGGTGGTCATCACAATCACGCGGCGTTCAGGAAGTGACTCGGCCTCGGCTGCGCTGATCATGAGGCCGTCGGGGATGCGCAGATGGCCCAGCTCACGCGCCAACTTCGTGTTCTCGACCATGCTGCGGCCCAGCACCACCAGCTTGCGGTCGAACGCCTCGGCCGCGTCCGCCACAATCTGGATCCGTGCGATCTGCGAGGCGAAGCTCGAGACGATGACGCGGCCCGGCGCCTCAGCAATCAGGCCGAACAGACCGTCTGTCACGGCCCGGTCGGACTCCGATGCGCCCTCCTCCTCGGCGTAGGTCGAGTCTGACATCAGCAGGAACACGCCATCGTTGCTGATCCTCGCAAGCTGCCGCAGGTCGCTCGGCTCGCCGACCATCGGGTCGTGATCGATCTTGAAGTCGCCGGTGTGAACCACCTTGCCAAGCGGCGTGTCGATGGCGATGCCGCAGGCGTCCGGGATGCTGTGAGTGACGTCGAACCACTCGACGTCTAGATCGCCGGCTCTGATCTTTTCTCCGGGTGCGACGCGGTTCAGCTCGGCGTCTGCGAGGAGCCCGGCGTTGCGCAGCTTCTGGCGGACCAGTTCGATCGCCATGCGAGGCGCGTAGACCGGGACGTTGAGCCTGTTCAGCAGGTGCGGAACGGCGCCGATGTGATCTTCGTGTCCATGCGTGATCAGCACGGCCCGCACGCGCTCAGCGTTGTCAGCCAGGTAGTCCATATTCGGGATCACAACATCGATCCCGGGCATGTCCACCTCGGGGAACAGGACTCCGGCGTCGATCACGACGATGTCTTCGCCGTACTCGACTACCATCATGTTTTTACCGATTTCACCCAGGCCGCCGAGCGGTAGAAGTCGCAGCGGCAGCTGGTTTCGAGCATCTGCAGTTGTCATAGGGTGTCTCAATCTAGTTCAAGCCGTTGGCCCGGCGGAGTACACGGAAAGTGCGGATGTGACGGCTTTTTGGTGGTGGATGAGCGCGGAGCGGCACGGTTCGGCGCAAGTTCGAAGTCGGCCGCAGGTGAGTGGCAAAAGGCGAAAGGCCTCAAAAACCGGACGCTGAGCGGTCGAGGCGCCTAGAAAAGCGTCATCTGATCCTGGTCGCCAGACGTTTCGTCTGTTGACGGTTCAGCAAGCGGCGTCTGCGTCGATCCGTTCGTGTCGTTCGCGCTGTTCGCGGTCGCCGCGACCGCTGTCTCGCGCACCGCCGGACCGTCCGGAGCCGACGACCTGAGCAGCAGCGATTCGCGGACCGCTTCAGGTATCCGCTTCATGTCCTGCACCAGCGTCTCATTCAGCCGCGGGTTTCGCAGCGCGGCGGCCGGGTGATAGACCGGCAACAGAACCCTCTTTCCGAGGCTGATGATCCGGCCGTGGTCGTTGGAGATCTTGCCCTGCGGATAGAACCGCAGCATCGAGTGCCTGCCGAGCGTCACGATCACCCGCGGGTCGATCAGCTCAATCTGCGCCCGCAGGTATGGCATGCAGGCGTCGACCTCATCCGGCTCCGGGTCGCGATTTCCGGGCGGGCGGCACTTTACGACGTTGGTTATGAAGACGTCTTCGCGCCGCAGAGGCACCTGTTCGAGCAGCGAGTCGAGCAACTGGCCGGCGCGCCCGACGAACGGCAACCCCTGCTCATCCTCGTTCTGGCCGGGACCCTCGCCGATGAACATCACTGCGGCCGTCGACGACCCGTCACCCGGCACGGCGTGAGTGCGCGTCTCGGAAAGCACGCACCGGGTGCAGGAGAGCACCTCGCCTGCTATCTGGTCGACGGAGGTCCAGGATGAACTGTGCTCACTCACGGCTATATCCGGCGGATTGGCGAATAGGTTGAGAGTGCCGCGAAGTTATCACAGGTTGCCGTGTCGCATACACCGTACAGGCGATTTTGCTGCGAGACGCGAAACGAGGCGGGAGCTAAAACCCGCCTCGCAGCTTAACGAGAACCAGATCTGGCCGCGGGCGAAAGTATCGCCGACTGCCAGCCTCGTTCCGGACTAGTCGGTGATGCCGCGGCCCTTGATGTACTCGACGGCGTCGTTAACCGTCTTGATCTCTTCTGCGTCCTCGTCTGAGATCTCGAGCGGTGTGTCGTCCGAGCCGAACTCCTCTTCGATGGCCATGATCAACTCGACCACGTCCAGCGAGTCGGCATTCAGGTCCTCGGTGAAAGAGGATTCGGGTTTCACTTCGTCTGCTTCGACGCTCAGTTTCTCGGCCGTGATATCCCGGACCCGCTCCAAAACGGTCGCCATGTCTCTCATTACCTCCAGGGCAGGGGCGTGATCTCAGCGTCCACGCGGACGCGTTGTCGATCAATCAGATATTTGAATTTCGACGCACCCTGCTGTAGTCGCACAGGCACGACAGCGCCCTATCGTAGCAGAGCGCCCAGCACTCCGTTAACAAACCTGGGCGATGAATCCGACCCGAACAGCTTCGCAAGCTCTACGGCCTCGTTCACGGCGACGGCCTGCGGCGTGTCGTGGTCCGGCTCCAGTTCGGCCAGCGCGATCCTCAGGATGTTCCGGTCCACTGCGCCCAGCTGATCGGCCGGGAACTCCTTCGCAACGCTGGCGATCCGGGCATCGAGGTCTGCGCGGTTGTCACTGACGAACTTGACCAGCACTTCCGCTCGCTTCGACTGCGATTCCGAGAGTCGCTCGTAGGCAGGGAGGCGTTGGAGCGCTCGCAGGGCCGGATGCCCGGTGATGTCCTCTTCATACAGCGCCTGCAACACCGCTGCGCGTGCGCCGCGCGGTCCGCGCGGAATGGGCGGAGCTTTCTCGCTGATGGTGCGGCCACCGGCAAGCCTGTCCAGCTTGTCGGTCAGCTGCTCTTCCATCGCTTCGGGATTGGCCGGCTCTTCCACATCGCCGTCGGCTGTCGGATCGAGATGCATCGCTTCAGTCTCGACCTGTGAGGAAGAACCTGCTGGGACGGAGTCGACTAGCAGTCGGCGGCGTACGCCTGGACGGCGTCGAAGTCACCGACGCTGCGGACCTTCGCGTCTTTGACGATCCGCTTGACCATGCCTGAGAGCACCTGGCCGGGGCCGATCTCGACGAACTCGTTGACGCCGTTCTCGTACATGTAGTTGATCGAGTTGTTCCACTGCACACACGACTGGAGCTGAGTCTTGAGCTCGTCACGCACCTCTTCGGCGGTCGTGAGTGGAGCGGCCGTGACGTTGCCGATGATCGGAACGTCCGGGTCTGCGAAGTCAAGCTCGTCGAGCCGCTCGTCCAAGCCGGACTGCGCCGGGTCCATGAGGCCGGAGTGGAAAGCGCCGTTGACCTGTAGCGGGATCGCCCGCTTGGCGCCACGGGCAGATGCGAGGTCGATAGCGCGGGCGAGGCGCTGGTGCGAGCCGGAGATGATGATCTGCTGCGCGGTGTTGATGTTCGAGATATAGGTTCCGGCCTCGCGGCACACCTCTTCAACCGTCTGCTCGTCGACGCCGATGATCGCCGCCATTCCGCCGGGCTTCTCGTCGCATGCATGCTGCATGAGGCGACCGCGGTCCACTACCAGTTTCACAGTGTCCTCGATCGACAGGACGCCGGCGACTGCGAGAGATGAGTACTCGCCGAGGCTGTGGCCGGTGGTCATCGAAGGAAGCTGAATACAGTCGGTCGCCTCCTCCATCGCCTTCCACGCCGCCAGCGAGACCGCGGTGATGGCAGGCTGCGCGTTCTCAGTGCGGGTCAGGTCATCCGCCGGCCCCTCGAACATGACGTCAGTGAGGTTTCGCCCCAGCACATCGTTGATCTCTTCGAACACCTCGCGGGCTGCGATGGAGTTCTGGTGAAGGTCCTTGCCCATTCCCACGGCCTGCGAAGCCTGGCCAGGGAATATGAAAGCGAACTTCTGTGGCGTCTCGACTGGCATCGTTGCGAATCTCCTGGGTTGGTCCTGCGAATGTGCCGAAAGGCGTGAGCTATCAGGACTCCGAATCTTCGGTAGCCACCGCGGCGGCAGTTTGCCTCGTTTCGAGGAGGTTGTCCAGCGCAAAGGAGCCGGGGAGCGTCCTTCCCTTGTAGTTGCCGCACATCGGACAAGCCCTGTGAGGGCGAATCGTTATGCCGCGCGGGCAGGGACAGGTCGATATGGCGGGGAGCGAAAGCGACTGGTGAGCGCGGTTGTGGCCGCGCTGCCTGCGGGTTCGCTTTTTCTTCGGTAACGGGGTCATCTGTGCAATTCCGCCGCTGACTGGGTGCGGCTAACCGGTGGAGTTTGAGGTTCTTGCGCCGAGTTCGGCAAGCGAGCGCCAGCGTGGGTCGATGGGATTTTGGTCACACCTGCACGTGGCACGGTTGCGGTTGGCGAAGCAGACGGTACAGATGCCGGCGCAGTCCTCCTTGCAGAGCGGCGCCAGCGGCACCGACAGCGAAAGGGCCTGCGCGAGGGCGTCCGACATGTCCAGCATGTTCCGTGCATCGATGAGCAGAGCAGGGTCGAAGTCTGCGGCGCCGGGCGCCGGCCTGTCGCTCATCAGGTCACGGTTCGCCGGTTCAAACTCCTCTTCAAATTCCGACTGAATGTTCAACACCGCGGGCGCCAGGCACCTGCTGCAGGTGTCCTCAACCGTCGCCGAGACAGTCGCTGACACCAGAACGGTCCTGTCGGTCCTCAGCATGCGGACCGGCCCGCTGACCTCGAAGAAACGGTGGCGGTCTGTGTAGACCTCGCCGTCATCGATCGCCAGTTGCCTTGTTGCTCCTTCACGAGCGGTGAGCAGGCTGGCGACGTTGAAGATCATCTGATCGGTCTCCGTGCACAGGCGAAATCGGGTCGATTCACGTTGCGCACAAGCGAAAATTCTACGCCTCGCGAGTAGCGAGCGTCAACGCGATTCCGCAATGTGAACGGCGTGCTTCACCAGTGCGTCTGGGCGTAAGGAGCAGGTGATGCGGATTCTGTTTGCATGCACCTTGACCCGAGAACAGGAGCCCTTTCAGCAGGTCGGAGCCTAATCCGGCAAATCGCCCAGCAGGTCGCGGCTGATCACCAGTCGCTGGATCTCCGACGTGCCCTCGTAGATCTCCGTCACTCGCTGATCGCGATAGATACGCTCCACTACGCTCGGCCTGAAGTAGCCGACTCCGCCGTGAATCTGCAGCGCCTTGCTGGCGATGCGGCCAGCGGCCTCCGACGCGTACACCTTCGCCATCGCCGCCTCTTTGCCGTGCGGCATACCGGCGTCGTAAAGGCTCGCCGCCCTGAACGTCAGCAACCGCGCCGCGTCGAGCTCGGTCGCCATGTCTGCGAGCATGAACTGCACCGCCTGTTTCTTGCCGATCACCGAGCCAAAAGCCTTGCGCTGCTGCGCATAGCTGACGGCGGCGTCCAGCGCGCCCTTTGCCAGCCCGACGCACTGCGCCGCGATCATGATCCGTGAAGAGTCGAGGATCTTGAGCGCGATCCGGTATCCGCCGCCCGGCTCGCCCAGCAGGTTCGCCTTCGGCACTCGGCAGTTCTCAAACACCAGCTCGGCCGTCTCGCAGCCCCGCATGCCCATCTTGCCGTGCTGCGGGTTGACCGTGAAACCGGAGGTTCCTTTTTCGACGACGATCGCCGATATGCCCCGATATCCGGCGGCGCGGTCCTGGTTCACGAAGATGCTGAAGATATCTGCGACGCCGCCGTTGGTGATGAACAGCTTTGTCCCGTTGAGGATGTAGTCATCGCCGTCTTCGGTCAGCGTGGTCGAGAGTCCGAGGGCGTCGGAGCCGGTCTGCGGCTCGGTCAGGGCGAAGGCGGCGATCTTCTCGCCGCTTGCGAGTGATGGCAGCCAGCGCTGCTTCTGCTCGGGCGAACCGAACTGGTTGATGGTCTGCGAGCCGAGCGATACGTGCGTGATGAGGACGGTGCTGGTGGTGCCGCAGGCCGCCGCCACCTCTTCCTGCACCGCCATCATGTCGCGGTACTCGCCGCCCGAGCCGCCATACTCTTCGTCGATGGTCAGCCCGGTGAGACCGAGTCCGGCGAGCCCCTTCATCTGCTCCCACGGGAACTGCTCGTTCTCGTCGACTTCCGCCGCTTTCGGCGCCAGCTCGTTGGCCGCGAACTCGCGCACCGTGGCGGCGAGCATCTCCTGCTGTTCCGAGTAGAGTGGTCGCACCTGCAACCTCCCGGCTGCGCTGTCTGGCGGGTTGGAAATCGCCGTGGCGGACGGCCGTGCCAATGTAGAGTCAGCCGACGCGTATGGCAAACGGCCGCAGTATTGCTGTATTTGGCGACGCTCCCGTGTCCTTAGAGGCAAGTTGTTTCCTGAAACGGAAGTGAGGCTCGCCTCCCGCCAGCGAGCTTGGAGGACCGACGCGGGGAAGGCTAGAATTCGGGGCGCGCTTCCCGCCACCCTCACCGCAGACAGGAACTCCGACCAGATGCGAATTCTCGGCGTGGACCCCGGCCTCATCAACACCGGCTACGGCGTCCTCGACTCGGGTGAGGCGCGGCCGAAGGTCGTCGAAGGCGGCGTTGTCCGCACCAGCTCTAAAGCGCCGCTCGAAGAGCGCCTCCACACCATCTTCCAGTCGATGCAGGAGGTGATTACCGACCTGCAGCCGGACGCGATGGCGATCGAGGACCTGCACTCGCACCCGAAGTTCGCCAAGACGGCGATCATGATGGGACACGCGCGCGGGGTCGTGGTGATGGCTGCTGGCGCAGCGGGAATTCCCGTTTTCAACTACCAGCCGAACCGCGCCAAGTCGATCGTCTGCGGCGCCGGCCATGCTCCGAAGGACCAGGTGATGCGCGCCGTCGCGTCGCACCTGCGCGATGAGCAGGTGACCAAGAACGAGCACGTGGCGGACGCGTTTGCCATCGCGTTGTGCCACGCCATAATCTCTGGCAGCCCGGCCGTGGCGGCCGCGACCGCCGCAAGCGCCCGATAGTCTTGGCGGACTCGCGCATCCGCCCAAACGACCCGCCCGAAATCACTCGAACGGATTGATCGCAGTTGATCTCATACATACAGGGAACCGTCCACAGGCTTGAAAGGGAGCCGGCGCGTGCCGTCGTGCTGGCTGGCGGTGTCGGTTACGAGGTCCAGCTGCCGGTCTACGTCTACGACTCGCTGACCGGCAAAGGTGTGCGAGTCGGCGCAGAGATCGAGTTTGAGATCTACTATCACGTCACCGAGCGGCAGCCGAAGCCGATGCTCGTTGGCTTCACGCACGAGAGCGAGCGGCAGTTTTTCGAGCAGTTGATACAGGTCGAAGGCATCGGCCCTGCGAAGGCCGCCGCGGCGCTGGTCTTCCCGGTTTCTGCCATCGCCGGCGCCATCGAAAAGGGCGACACGGGACTGCTCAACCAGTTGCCAGGCATCGGCTCACGTGCTGCGCAGAAGATCATCGCGACGCTGCAGGGCAAGGTGACAGCGACCGCGCTTCTGCGTGACGACCGCGTGGTGGCCTCGAACGGCAGCGCGGCGGCGAACGGAGCCGGGCCTGCGATACCCGCCGGCACCGTGCAGTCAGAGGTCACAGATGCGCTGGTGGCGCTCGGCTACCGCCCGGCTGAGGCGCGAGAGCAGGTCGACCGCGCTGTGCAGCGGAATCCTGACGCGGCCGAAGACGCCCAGTCGCTGATGCGCGAGGTGTTCCGCGCGCAGGCTGCGACGCGGGCTGCCTTCTCCAGCGGAGACTGAGTCACGTGGCGAAGAGCGGCCGTGAAAAGATCGTTGGCGGCGACGGCCCGCCCGCGGACAGCGAGTCCGAGGCGACGAACGGCGCGGCTCGCTCCGATGTGATCAGCCCCATCAAGACCGCCGACGACGAGCAGATCGGTAACGCCCTTCGTCCCCGGCGGTTCGAGGAGTACGTCGGCCAGACCGCGGTCGTCGACAGCATATCGGTAGCGGTGAAGGCCGCCATGCGCCGCGGCGACGCGCTCGACCATGTACTGCTCCACGGCCCTCCGGGGCTTGGCAAAACGACCATCGCCCACATCATCGCCCGCGAGATGGACTCGCGGCTTGTCCACACATCTGGTCCGGCGATGGAGCGGCCCGCTGACGTCGTCGGCATCCTCTCCAACCTCGATGAGCGAGACGTGCTGTTCATCGATGAGATCCACCGGCTCTCCAGCGCCGTCGAGGAGTACCTGTACTCGGCGATGGAGGACTTCCGGGTCGATTTCACGACGGGGCAGGGCGCGTTTGCCAAGACGATCAACCTGCCCCTGCAGAAGTTCACGCTGATCGGCTCCACGACCCGCGTCGGGATGCTGAGTGCGCCGCTGCGAGACCGGTTCGGGCTGGTGTATCACCTCGATTACTACACGGAAGAGCAGCTGGCGCTGGTCGTTCAGCGGTCAGCGAAGATCCTGGAAGTCGCCACTGAAAGAGCGGGAGCGGAGGAGATCGCCCGCCGCTCACGCGGCACACCGCGCATCGCCAACCGGCTGCTGCGACGTGTCAGGGACTTCGCCGAGGTGAAGCACGACGGCGTGGTGACTGAAGAGATCGCGAAGGACGCGCTGCAACTTGAAGGCGTCGACAGGCTGGGACTCGACAGGCTCGACCGGCTGTACCTGGAGACGCTGGCGAAGAACTACAACGGCGGCCCGGCAGGTGTGAACGCGCTGGCGGCGACGCTGAACGAAGAGCAGCAGACGCTTGAGGACGTAGTAGAGCCGTACCTGCTGAAGATCGGCTTCATCCTGCGGACTACGCAGGGTAGGCGCACCACTCCGGAGGGCGCTAACCACGCCGGGGTTATCCAGGAGCCGGGCGCGGAGCTGAAGTCGGACCCGCAGCAGACCAGGTTTATGTAGTCGGGAACCTGCTCTGCCTGCTACGTGATGCTTTCCGTGTCGCCCTGTATCGCCGCCTGGATCAGCTCATCCGGAATGTCGTCGAAAGAGGCGTAGTTCATCGAGTAGAGCCGTGAGTACAGGCCGTCCTGCTCCATAAGCTGGTCGTGGTTGCCTTCCTCGATAATCTTGCCGTCCTGCAGCACGATGATGCGGTCGGCGCCGCGAATCGTCGCCAGCCGGTGCGCGATCACCATGCCGGTGCGGTCCTGCAGCAGTCGTGACAGCGCCTGCTGGATCAGCATCTCCGTGTAGCTGTCGATGTTCGCCGTCGCCTCGTCCAACACCAGGATCTTGGCGTCGGCCACGATCGCGCGGGCGAAGCTGATGAGCTGACGCTGGCCCAGCGACAGGTTTCCGCCGCGCTGCTCAAGCTCCGTTTCGTAGCCGTCCGGCAGCTTCATGATGAACTCGTGCGCGCCAACGGCCCGGGCGGCCTCGACCACCTCTTCGCGGGTCGCATCTTCGCGACGGTACTTGATGTTCTCGAGGATCGTGCCAGAGAAGAGATAAGGCTCTTGCAGGACCATGGCGATCTCGTGGCCCAGCGACTCCTGCGTGCAGTCCTTGACGTTGTGGCCGCCGACCAGCACCTCGCCGTCCCACACATCGTAGAAGCGGTGGATCAGCGACATGGTCGTCGACTTGCCGGAGCCTGTCGGGCCCACAAGCGCCACCGTCTCGCCGGGGTTCACTCGGAAGCTGACGTCCTGCAGCACCGGCTGATCCCGGTTGTAGCCGAACGTGACATTCCTGAACTCGACCGAGCCGTCCGTGCGGTCGAGCTCGAACGCATCCTTCTTGTCCTCTACCTCGACCGGCACGTCCAGCACCTCGAAGATGCGCTGTCCTGACGCCATGGCGCGCTGCATGATCGAGTACTGCATCGTCAGCGCCCTGATCGGGTCGAAGAAGCGCTGCACATTCAGGATGAAGAGCACCATCACGCCGATATCGAGGCTGCGATCGAGCACGAACATTCCGCCAACCACGATGATGATCGCCATGGCGATGCCGGTGAGCGTGTCGATGGTCGGGATCATCACCTGGCCGTAGCGCGTGCCCTTGAGCTGCGCATTGAGGTTGGCGTCGACCTTCTCTTCGAAGAGTGCGGCGTTGACGTCCTCGCGGCTCATGCCCTGGACGGTCCGCACGCCGTTGATGCCTTCGGCGAGCGCGCCGTTCACGCGGGAGCTGCTCTCGCGGGCACCAAGGAACGCTCGGCGTGCCCGTGGCAGCCAGATGATCCTGATCAGCAGCAGTGCCGGAACAACGGTCAGCGTTAGCAGCCCGAGCCGCCAGTCGTAGGCGATCAGCACGATGGTGATGCCGGTGATGAGCACGAAGTCACCAATGGCGAAGACAGATGTTTCCAGGAATTCCTGGAGCGCTGCGACGTCACCCTGCAGGCGGGACATCAACCTGCCTACTTCGGTCCGGTCCATGAACGAGAGCGAAACCCTCTGCAGGTGCGCGTACATGGCCCGGCGCAGGTCGAACAGCACTCGCTCAGCGACGCGGCCGACGATGATCTCCTGCAGGAAGTTGAACAGGTAGTTGAGGCCGACCACGGCCGCCAGCACGATTGAGAGCTGAGTCAGCAGGTCTCGATCGAAGCTGTCCACCTGCAGCGCGTTGTCGAACGCCTGCTGGATCACCACGGGAATGGCGAGCTGTGTCGCTGTGAACCCGAGCACCGCGAGGATGGCGACGATCAAGAACGAGCGATAGGGCCTCAGGAACCCGCCGAAACGCTTGACGATGTGGCCGTTGAACGCCTTGCCGAACATCTCCTCGTCGCGCTCGACCTGCGAGCCGACCACCGCGTGGGGCGGGCGCTGCCGTCCGTGGAAACCATCGTGAACTCCGCCGTGAGGATCGCTAGCGCTGGTCGCCATCGGCATTCTCCCCCGCCTCGGTCCCGGCTCTGCTTGCGCTGCCCAGGTGGTCGACCGCGTCGTCGCCCGGCCGTATCTGCAGCTCGTACAGGTCGTGGTAATGGCCGCCGAGCGCGATCAGCTCCTCGTGCGAGCCGCGTTCCAGGATCTCGCCCTTCTCGATGAACAGGATCTCGTTGGCGTGCATAAGTGAGCTGAGCCGGTGCGAGATGATGATCACAGCGCGGTTCTGCGTCACCTCTCGGAGCGCAGCCCTGATCCTCTGCTCGGTCGCGGCGTCGATAGCCGCCGTAGAGTCGTCGAAGATGATGATCTTGGGGTTTAGCATCAGGCTGCGGGCGATCGAGAGCCGCTGGCGCTGGCCTCCTGACAGCGAAACGCCGCGCTCACCGACAAGCGTTTCGTACTCCCGCGGCAGCCGCTTCACCCAGTCGTGCAGCTGAGCCTGCGTCGTAGCGCGGTGGATCGTCTCCGTCTCCGCCCACGGGTCTCCGTACGCCACGTTGTTCTCGATCGACGACGTGAACATGAAGGTGTCCTGCTGCACCACGCCGACGACGTGGCGCAGCGTCTCCAACTGGACGTCGCGCAGGTCCTGGCCGTCGATCGTGATGCGGCCGCCCGTCACGTCATAGAAACGCGGCACCAGGTGCGCGAGTGTCGACTTGCCGCTGCCGGGAGGCCCGACGATGCCGACTGTGTGTCCTGGACGCGCCTCGAAGCTCACATCGCGCAGGATCCGCTCATCGCCAAACTCGTCCGCGAACGAGAAGTCGACGTGCTCGAACCTGAGCACACCTTCATTGATGGCGAGCGGTTTGGCGTCCGGCCGGTCCTTGATGATGGGGTCGAGGTCGAGGATCTCGAAGAGGCGCGTGCCTGACGTCTGGGTGCGTGCGAAGCCGTTCACCATCATCCCGAGTTGCCGCACCGGCATCTGGAGGATAAACATGAAGGCCAGGAACTCGACGAGCGTTCCGACCTGGATATCGCCGTCGATCACCTTGAGGCCGCCGACCCACAGCACGGCGACGACTGCGGCGAAGAAGGCGAAGGTCATGAAGGTGGTGTTGCGCACCCTGATGCCGATCAGCTCGTTCGCCATCGCCTGCGCCTGGTCCGAGACGCGGTTGAACTTCCGCATCTCGTAGTCCTGTCCTGCGAATGCGCGGACGACCCTGATGCCGGCGAGGTTTTCGTCCATCACGCGCGTCAGCACCGAAAGCCGTTCCTGCAGCGTGCGCCAGCCGGAGCGAAGCTGCAGGCGGGCAGAGATGGCGCGCCATGCCACGAACGGCACGAAGCTCAACGCGATCAGCCCGAGCACAACGTCGGTGCTGAGAAGCAGGAAGGTGCCGCCACCGATCATGATCGCGAGCAGCAACGTGCGCAGGAGCGCGGTGTTGACGAAGAGCCGCACGCCCTCGATGTCGAGCATGCCGCGCGTCATCAAGTCGCCGGTGTGAACATGGTTGTGGTAGCTGTAGCTCATCCGCTGCATCTTGCGGTAGAACGCCATCCGCAGGTCATAGCCGATGTGCTGGCCGATCGACTCGCCGAGGTAGTTGTGAGCCATCGTGAACGCGCCGCGGGCGACGCTGGCTCCGAAGAGCATCAGCCCTGTGAAGATCAGCTGCCGCTCGACCTCGTCGCGGTCGG
>JANQEF010000114.1 GCA_028278465.1 Dehalococcoidia bacterium
CACGACGCGGCTCAGGCCTCGGCCAGCACGCCGGAATCGACCTGGTGCGTCCTGATCCAATCCCAGTCAAGCTCAACGCCCAGGCCGGGACCGTCCGGCGCCCAGAAGTTGCCATCGCTGTCCACGCCGTCGAGGTCGTCGTTGTAGTCCTTGTAGATCGGCGGCTTCGTCGTGCGCACGCTCGGGTGAACGAGACCGAGCTCATAGAAGTTGGTGTTGCGGATCGAAGACATCACGTGCCTGTGCGCCGGGCTCGGACCGTGCAGCTCTACGTCGAGGCCGAAACCCTCGGACGCGTGGGCGATCTTCATTGCGCCGGTGATACCGCCGTCCTCGTGAGCGCCGCATCGCACGTAGTCGGTGCCGTCGGCGACTATGAAGTCGACGTGCTGCTCAAGCAGGCGAATGTGCTCAGTCTGCAGCAAAGGCGTCTTCACCATCTGTCGCAGCTTCCGGTGCGCGAACTGCGAGACGCCGCCGTCCTGGAACGGGTCCTCCCACCAGAAGAACTTCGCCTCGTCACAAGCCCGGCCGAGCGCCAGCGCATCGCCGAAGTTCTTGATCTCGCACGCCGGGTCGATCAGCAGGTGCAGCTTGCCTTCGAACTTCTTGCCCAGGTTCAGGACGTTGTCGATCTCTCGCTTCATGTTGTCCCGGGCGAGTCCCCAGCCGTGGACCTTGAACGCTGGATAACCCATCTCCAGGCATTGCTGCGCGAAGTCGGCGAACTGCTCCGGCGTCGTGAGGCCGCCGTTCTCATCGCCGTGAAGTGTTGAGGCATATGCGGGCAGTGGCTTCTTAGAACCGCCAAGCAGCCGGTAGATCGGCTCGTCGTACAGCTTGCCTGCGATGTCCCACAGCAGGATGTCGATGACGCCGACGCCGAGCATCGCGGTGTGCCGCAGGCCGCGCTTGGTGTCGTTGTAGATCATCTCCCGCTCGAAAGCGTTCTTGCCAATCAGGTACTGGGCCGCGATGGCCACCTCGGCCAGCGCCGAGCCGCCGGTGGGATATTCGCCGACAACGCCCTGGTCCGTGTGCATGGTGAGGATGGAGCCGCGCTGGGTGAGGCTGCCGCCCGGCTCGTACACCATGTTGAAGGTGTTGTAGTCCTTGCCGACGCTATCGAGCTGGTACTCGAAGGTGGTGACTTCGAGCTTCGTGATCTTTGCCTCTGGCTTCATGAAGAACGCTCCTCGGAGACGCGGTCGCGCGGGGTTTGCTGGTTCGGTTTCAGGCAGGATTGACGGTCGTCGGCCGCCGGGCCGCATCGTAGCACCACGACGCGCTGGAATCTTCATCCCACGGGACTGTGCATCCATCTGCTGCTGACTTTGCACTCGGGCGGGTGTAGAGTTCCGTGCGGCCTGAAAAAACGATGCCCCGGAGATGATTCACAGGATGAGAGCCGCCCGACTGGTTGCGCCGCAGACTTTCGAGTTCGTAGATGTTCCAGAGCCTGAGACCGAAGAGGGCTTCGCAAAGATAAAGATCGAGTCGGTCTCGGTCTGCGGCAGCGACATTCACGGGTCGTACCACGCTCCACTCCCAGAAGAGGCGTACCCGCTGCCGGTCGGCATGCCGTGTCACGAGATCGCTGGCACCGTAGTCGAGAGCCGGATGCCCGAGGTGAAGGAGGGGCAGCGTGCGATCGTCATCCCGAGCCGGGGCGTGAGCGGCGGTCTTGCCGAGTACATCACGCAGGAGGCGATACGCGTCATCCCGGTGCCTGACTACGGCCCGATAGACGACTGGGTGATGTGCCAGCACACGGGCACGGTGCTGTACTCGGCCAAGCACTGGGGAAACCCGGCGGGCAAGAAAATCGCCGTGTTCGGGCAGGGCGGAATCGGCCTCTCCTTCACGATGATCGCCGAGGCGCAGGGCGCCGAGCAGGTGATCGGCATCGACCGGCTCGACTACCGGCTGAAGAAGGCGTTGGAACTGGGCGCGACGCACACGATCAACCCGGAATCAGAAAACCTGTACGAGGTGATCGACGAGATCACGCGCGGCGAGGGCGTGGACGTTGTTGTCGATGCTTCGGGCGATTCGGTCGGGTTCGAGACCTGCATCAAGATCGTGAAGCGCTGGGGCACGTTCATCAGCTTTTCGCTAACCGGCCCGATCAAGGAGCGCACGACGTTTGTTCACGCGGACTGGATGCGCAAGGCGTGCAAGATCATCCCGACCCAGATCGCGGCGACGGATCAGCCGACGAAGGAGATCCGGGAGATGGTGGCGCTGAAGGACCGTGGCTGGGTCGACCCGGGGAAGCTGCGATCGCACAGCCTGGACTTTGACGATGTGCAGAAGGCGTACGACATGTACGCCAATCACACGGATGAGGTGATCAAGGTCTGCATGAAGGTGGGGTGAGGGCTATCGGTCCCGTCTGGTAGCGGCACCGCTTGCTGCGCCCGGTGACGCCGCAGGCGGCACATCCTGCCATCCTGAGCCCGTCGAAGGGTGGCGTTACGGCCGAAGGGAGAGATCTGACCGTCCAACGCGAGACCACTTCTCCCTCATCCTGCACCTTCTCCCATTGAGAGAAGGAAGACGACCATCCAGAGCCTGCGGAAGAGTGTGCGGCGCGCCTTCGTCCTGAGTGGCAGCGAAGGACCAGGATGAGGTGTGGGGCTCGACACACCGGCGCGTTCTCGCTCCTGCGGCGGGCGGCCGGAGGCCGCTATTTCAGAGACAACCGCAGGTAGATCGCCCCACCCACCGGGTCCCTCACACCCGCAAGCGGGTACCCGGCTCGGGACGACGAGTCTCCAGGCTCAAGTTGGGAGTGAGGCTGTGTTTCCTGAGCGAAGCGCAGCGTGGTCGAAGGATCTCTGCAGCCAAGACTCGTCCTGACAGGACAGGCTCTTCCACAAGAGACCCTCACCCGCAAGCGGGTACCCGTCGCTCAGGGAACACAACCCACCCTCTAACTCCCTACCTACCAGTTGATCTGATCGCTGTTTACGCAGTTCGGCGGTAGCTCGCCCCGCAGCACCGCCAGGATGTTGTCCACCGTCATCTCCGACATCTTCCGCCGCGTCCCAACCGTCGCCGAAGCGATGTGCGGCAGCAGCGTTACGTTCTCCATGCCCAGCAGCGGGTGATCGGTGGGAATCGGCTCCGGGTCCGTCACATCCAGTGCCGCATACGCGATCTCGCCCGCCCGCAGCGCCTCTGTCAGCGCCTCCGTGTCCACCACCGGGCCGCGGGCCGTGTTGACCAACGCCGCGTGGTTCTGCATCCGCTTCAACTGCTCTGTGCCGATCAGGCCGTGGGTTTCTGGCGTGAGAGGGCAGTGCAGCGTCACGAAGTCCGACCGCTCCAGCAACTCGTCCAGCGACCCGGCGAGCTCCGCTCCGTTCTCGTCCGCGGCCCGATTTCGGTTGAAGTAGATCACCTTCATCCCTGATGCCGCAGCCCGCCGCGCCACGGAACCGCCGA
>JANQEF010000128.1 GCA_028278465.1 Dehalococcoidia bacterium
CGCGAGAGCGATCTCCAGCTCTGCTATCGCAGCCTCAAGCTCCTCGGCAGCAACCGCCTTGGCCGCAGCCAGCTGTTCGCGGTGCTCGGCGATCTGGACCTCCATCGCGGTGTGCAGCCGCTTCAGCTCATCGAGCCTGAGGTTGAGCTGTTCGAGATCGAGGCGCGTGCCGGGAGCGGCGAAGACCTGCTCACCTGACTTCAGCGACGCCAGCTTCTTGTTGAGCGGCTCGATCCGTTCGTTGCGGATCTGGTTCACCTGTGCCTGGAGCTGCTCGACGTCGACGACCAGCTTGCCGTCGATGATCTGCTTCAGCTGCTCCTGCCGCGGCTGGATCTCCTCGACCTGGATCCTCAGGACTTCGTCCTGTAGCTCCCTGTACTCGGCCTGTTCCTCAGGAGTGAGGCCGACGCACGCGGTGAAGAGTGCGAATGGCGCCAGCATCAGTCCAAGCAGTCGTCTGTTAGTGCGAAAAGGCATGAAGTGTCCCCTCTCGTCGAGCAACTCCGCGTTGCGGTCGCGTATCGAGAGATGTCTGCTCACCAAGTTCAACACTAGGATTGGCCGCAATAGGCCGCATGGTTCTTTCGGCCTACGGGTGGCTCATGCGCCGGGCAGCCCGTTTGCGGCGTCACATGAAATTGGTTCGCCCGCAAGGTGACATTGCGCTATATTTCGACGCCTGCGTTTGAGCCGGGCGTGAAGAGCCCCGGAGACGGCAGGAAAGAGGGCTAAAGATGACCAGCACAGCCGAATACAAGGACCTTGAAGCGAAGTACTACATGCAGGTCGTGAGGCGCATGCCGCCTGTGCTGGTCCGAGGCGAGGGCACGAAGGTCTTCGACAACGATGGCAAGAGCTACCTCGACTTCACTGCCGGCTGGGCTGTCCTGAACCTTGGCCACAGCCACCCCGACGTGACGAAGGCCATCCAGGACCAGGCAGGCAAGATCCTGCAGATGTCGAACCTCTTCTACACGGTGCCGCAGCTGCCGCTAGCAAAGCTGATCGTCGACAACTCGGCGGTCGACCGCGTCTTCTTCTGCAACTCGGGCGCTGAGGCCAACGAGGGCGCGGCCAAGCTGGCCCGCAAGTGGGGCAAGCAGAAGCTCAACGGCGCCTTCGAGATCATCACCGCGCTGGACTCGTTCCACGGCCGCACGCAGGCGATGATGGCGGCGACCGGCCAGCCTCACTACCAGGACAACTGGCGTCCGCTGATGCCAGGCTTCGTCAACGTGCCATACAACGACCTCGAAGCGATCAAAGCGGCCTACAAACCTGATACAACCTGCGCTGTCCTGCTCGAGCCTGTACAGGGCGAAGGCGGCGTGAATGTGCCGGACGACGGTTACCTGAAGGCCGTGATGGACTTCTGTCACGAGAAGAACATCCTGTTCATGCTCGACGAAGTTCAGACGGGCATGGGCAGGCTCGGCACGCTGTTCGGTTACCAGGGCTTCGAAGGCGTCGAGCCCGACGTGATGACGCTTGGCAAGGCGCTCGGCGCCGGCGCGCCGCTCGGAGCATTCACATGCAAGGAGTTCTGCTCCGTGCTGGAGCCGGGCGACCACGGCTCAACCTTCGGCGGCAACGCGCTCACAACCGCGGCCGGAGCAGCAGCTGCGAAGGTGATGGTCGACGAAGATGTGCCTGCGAATTCAATGGCCGCAAGCGCGCACCTCGTCGGCAAGCTCACCGCGCTCAAGGAAAAGTACGACTTCATCAGCGAGGTGCGCGGCGTCGGGTTGCTGATCGGTCTTGAGATGACGAAGGACATCGCCGCACCGGCTGTTGGCGACTGCCTTGAGAACGGGCTGCTGCTGAACGCCGTCCGGCCGAACACCCTGCGATTCATGCCGCCGCTCACCGTCTCGAACGAAGAGATCGACGAAGCGGTGGAGATCCTCGATGCGGCCCTGGCCAGGGCGAGCGCTGAATAGCGGCTGAGCGAGGTTCGCGGCATCGGGCTACTGAACCCGCGGCAGGTCGCCCCTCAGCGTGATGCGGTTGCGAACGGCGTGACAGGCCGCATCGCCTGATACACAATTGTTCGGTCGTGAGCTCACGTCGCCGAACGCCGCGTGATCTCGCAGGGCTCACGATCCTCCCCGAAAACCAGCACACAGCCGGTAAAGGCACAACACCCAATGGCAAGAGACAGGTGCGTTCTCGCATACAGCGGAGGCATGGACTCGACCATCTCCGTCGTCTGGATCCAGGAGCAGTACGACCTCGACGTCGTCACGCTGACGGTCGATCTCGGGGCCGGACCTGAGATCGAGGGCGTTAAGGAGCGAGCCGCACGAGCCGGCGCAGTCGAGTCGCTGATCTGGGACGTGCGCGACGAGTTCGTGGACGACTACGTCTGGCGAGGCCTGAAAGCAGCAGCGCTGTACGAAGGCGTCTACGCGCTCTCGACCGCTCTGGGCCGTCCGCTGATGGCGAAGAAGCTTGTCGAAGCGGCGCGGCAGACCGGCGCCGTTGCGGTCGCCCACGGCTGCACCGGCAAGGGCAACGACCAGGTGCGCTTCGATGCGGGCGTCAAGACGCTCTCAGCCCACGGCGAGCCGCTTCGCACCATCGCTCCGGCGCGCGAGTGGGGCATGAGCCGCGACGAGGAGAAGCAGTACGCTGCTAAAGCTGGCCTCGAGCTGCGAGAGGTCGGTGACGACCAGCGCGTCTACTCGATAGACCGCAACCTGTGGGGCCAGGCGATCGAGGGCGAGGACCTTGAGGACACGTGGGAGGAGCCGCCCGAAGACGCCTACTCGTGGACGCGGCCGGTCGCCGACACGCCGGATGAGCCGGAAGAGGTCGAGATCGGCTTCGAAGCCGGGATCCCGGTTTCGCTGAACGGCAAGAAGATGCCGGGCGTCGCGCTGATCGAGGCGCTGAACGACATCACCGGGTCGCACGGCGTCGGCCGCATCGACCACCTGGAGAACCGGCTGGTCGGCATCAAGTCCCGCGAGGTCTACGAGACACCTGCTGCAGTCGTCCTGCATACGGCGTTGCGCGCCCTGGAGACCGCCACGCTCTCACGCGAGCAGCAGAGGCTGAAGACGCACATCGCCAGCGAGTATTCGGACCTTGTCTATGACGGCCGGTGGTTCACCGGCGTGCGCGAGGACATGGACGCACTGGTCGATTCTTCGCTGCGCTACACGACGGGCGATGTGAGGGTGAAGCTGTTCAAGAGCACGGCGGTCGTGACGGGCCGCAGGTCGCCGTATTCGCTGTACGACTTCGGTCTCGCCACCTACTCGACCGAGGACGCCTTCGACCACCTGGCTGCGACTGGCTTTATCGACATCTACTCTTTGCCAGCCCGCACACAGTACAAGACCCAGACGAGGCATGACGCCAGGTAGGCAGGGTTCCGGTTGGAGCCGCTTCGAAAGCAGACAACCTGCGGCACCCGGAAAACGTGGCTCTGTCACCCTAGTACTGGTCGAGCATTAGCTGGTTGCCGTCGGGGTCCTTGAGCATCACCGTTGCCGGGCCATCGAAGCCCGTTGCCTCGAGCTCGATCGGCACGCCGTTCTCTTTCAGGTGAGACTGGATCGTCCGAGCGTTCGGCGGGTTCCATGTCAGGACGTTCTCATCGAACATCCCCTGGAACAGGCCGATCTTCGCCTCGCCATTCTTCATCATCACCCAGTACTGGCCCTGCTCGAGGTCGATCTGGCCCTCGTAGTTGAACTGCCCGTCGATCACCTCGAAGCCAAGGTTCTCGTAGAACCTGGTCGACGCCTCGATGTCCTTCACCGCCAGGCTGAGAGAAAAGCTGCCAAGGTCCAAGTTCGGTGTCTCCTGTTACTGCGCTTTGAGATGCGGGCGCGGGTTCACTGAAACCCGCGGTCAGCAGCGAAACGAAATCTGTGCGGCGAACGCCGATAAACCCTAAACGAAACGGTCAGGCGCGCGGCTGTCCTCGGCGCGAGTGATCACATCGATCAGCACCGTCTTGCCTTCGCCGTTTAGCTGCTGAGCCTTCTTCAGCGCCGGGCCGATCTCCGCGGGCTTCGAAACGTTTATCCCCTCGGCGCCCATCGCCTTCGCCAGCGCGGCATAGTCGCCCTGCATGTGCGACACGCCAAACTGCTCGCGAGCCGTTGGGAAGCCACCTGGATAGGTCGCCATGATGCCGTTGTTCAGCAGAACGGTTGTGATCGGGATCCCGGCGCGGGCAGATGTCTCAATGTCCAGCCCCGACATGCCGAAGGCGCCGTCGCCCATCAGGTTCAGGCAGAAACGGTCCGGTTGAGCCAGCTTTGCGCCGATCATCAGCGGAATGCCGAAGCCGAGATGCGTTGTCTTGCCCCAGCCAATGTAGCTGTGCGGCGTGGTCGCCCTGAAGAACGGCACGATCTGGTCACGAGGCGCGCCGGCGTCATGCGTGACCATGCTGTTCCCGAGGTCGAGGTTCTCGTTCAGCTCGTGAATGACGCGGTACGGGCTGATCGGCTCGCCATCGTCCTCGAGATACGGCTTCCAGCGGCCGAACCAGTCGCTCTTCACCTCGGCGATCTGCTCCCGTACGCCCGTCGTCCTGCTCTCTTCGCCGATCTCGCCTTTCACCTCGTCGATCATCGCCTCCAGTGTCAGAGCGGCATCTCCGACCAGTCCGATAGCCGCGGGCACGTCCTTGCTCAGCTCTTCCGGGTTCAAGACGCCGTGGATGACGAACTTTCCTTCCGGGATGGCCTGCGCGTATGGCGATGATGTGAGCGAGGCGCCGATCGCGAAGAGCACATCGCAGTTGTCGATCCACTGACGCGCTGCTCGCGTCGCCGTCATACCTCCAGATCCCAGCGAAAGCGGATGCCGCTCGTCGAACGCTGACTTGCCGGGCATCGTGGTGAACACCGGCACGTCTACCAGCTCGGCGAACTCCCTCAACTGGTCCGTGGCATCCGCGCTCATCACGCCAGCGCCGGCCCAGATCAGCGGATTCTTCGCGCCGAGCAGCGCCTTCACCGCGTCCTGCAGGTCCGACTTCGAAGGCTGATGCCGGGGAGCTGCAGGCGACGTGTAGTTCATCGACTCTTCCGGCACCTCCTCCATGCAGACATCACCTGTCAGCTCGACCACCACAGGCGCGCCGCGACCGGTCCTGAGGCCGTTGAAAGCTCTGCGCATGTTGTTGCCGATCTGTGTCGGCATCACCACCGCCTCGACGCTCTTCACCACGCTCTCCCACGTGCGCGTCGCCATGAAGTTCGGACGGATGTTCATGCGATGCAGAGGGTTTCCGCCCGGCAGGACCAGCATCGGCACGTTGTCTGCGTTGGCCTGCGCCAGCCCGCCGACCGAGTTCTCGGCGCCCGCCTGCGCCTGCATCGCAACCACGCCGAACCGTTTGCGATCGCTGACCCGTGAGAACCCGTCTGCGGCCATCACCGCGCCGCGCTCGTGGCGGAAGGCAACCGGCCGGATGCCCTCCTTCGCCACCGCCTCGATAAGCGGGTTCGACGGGTAGCAGGGCATCGTCTCAACGCCCTCCTGCTTCAGGATGCGGGCGACGTACTCAAATCCGTTCATGCTGTGTCTCGGGTCTCGCGGGTCGGGGTGAATTCGGGGTCATCAGAACCGGGGAGAGTTTACCCCCAGAAGTTGTGTGGCGTTGCGGGCGGGTGTGCGACGATAATCGTCTGACCGTTCTCGATCAGATCGACCGCAGTCCGGAGCCGATGATGACCGATCCCACGGATGATCCAGCTGCCGCCGCGCGCGGCGCCGAACTGGCCAGCAACTTCACGCAGTCGCTGCACTACGACCGCCGCCTGTACCACGAGGACATCGCGGGCTCGATCGCGCATGCGCGGATGCTTGGCCGGCAGGGAATCATCTCTCAGGCTGACGCAGAAAAGATCGTCGATGGGCTGAACCGGATACTCGAAGAGATCGAAAACGACCAGTTCGAGTGGAGGCCGGAGCTCGAAGACATCCACATGAACGTGGAGTCGCGCCTTCACGAGTTGATCGGCGAGGCTGCGGGCCGTCTGCACACGGCGCGCTCTCGCAATGACCAGGTGGCGACCGACACGAGGCTGTGGGTGAAGTCGGCAGCGGACGAGGCGGTTAGCTCGCTTCGTGATCTCCAGAAGGCTCTGCTCTCGCAGGCCGAGCAGCACACAGACTCCGTGATGCCCGGCTACACGCACATGCAGCGTGGTCAGCCCGTCGTGCTCGCTCACCACCTGCTCGCGTACTTCGAGATGTTCGACCGCGACGCCGGCAGGTTCCTCGCAGCAAAGCGCTCCGCAGACGTGATGACGCTCGGCAGCGGCGCAATGGCAGGTTCGCCGTACCCGCTCGACCGGGAGTCCGTTGCCGAAGAGCTCAGATTTGCTGCGATCTCGGCCAATAGCATGGACGCTGTGTCAGACCGCGACTTCATCCTGTACTACCTGTTCGCAGCGTCGGTGACGATGGCGCACCTGTCGCGTATGGCCGAGGAGTTCGTCACGTGGTCGTCTGACGAATTCGGCTTCATCGAGCTTCCGGAGAGCTACACGTCCGGCTCCAGCATCATGCCGCAGAAGCGCAACCCGGATTTCGCTGAGCTCATACGCGGCAAGACGGGCCGCGTCTACGGCCACCTGATGG
>JANQEF010000240.1 GCA_028278465.1 Dehalococcoidia bacterium
CGCTCCCAGCGAGTAGAGGTCGGCTTTCGGAGTAACGTCTCCGCCCGTTGCCTGCTCTGGCGGCATGTAGCTGACGGTGCCGACCATCACTTTTTCGACAGTCAGGCGTGAGCGGTCTGTCGCGACCGCAAGTCCGAAGTCGCCGATCTTCGCTGAGCCGTCTTCGTCGAGCCAGACGTTGCCGGGCTTCAGGTCACGGTGCACGATGCCCTTCGAGTGCGCGAAGGAAAGACCCTGCGCTGTCTGGGTTGCGATGCGCAGCGCTGTCTCCAGCTCGAGCGGACCTTCCGCCTCTTCGATCAACCCTTCGACGTCGCCGCCTGCCATCAGCGGCTGCACCATGTATGGCTGCGTGCCGGCTGCGTCTGCTACCGGCTCTTCGCCGAGGTCGTAGATCGGCATGATCGAAGGATGCGTCCCCATCCGGCCCATCGCCTGTGCCTCACGACGAACTCTCTCACGGCTGGTCTCGTCCAGTCCCTCGGTCTTGATCAGCGCAAACGCAACGTCACGGTCAAGCGTCTCGTCATGCGCCAGGAACACCCGCTTCTTTCCACCCTCACCAAGAAACCGATTAACCACGTACCGGCCAGCAGCGAAGGAGGTGGGGACGCCGGAAGCAGCCGTCAGTCCGGCTTCGGACTGACCACCGTACGAAGCACCTGCGCCAGCCTGACCGCCGTCAGCAGCCGTGGCCGGAGCACCGTCTGAGGAAGAAGAAGCCGATCCAGCACCGTCGACAGGCTCCGGTGACCCAGGCGCCGGCGCTGACCCGGATGCCGCCGTGCGACCGTCTTCGCCGTCGGCGCCTTCAACCATGTCGAGGAACGCAATGGCATCCTCGTTTTCAGCATCCAGTCGCAGCACCATCCGCGCCGACTCGGCCACTGCGGGCCAGTCGAACCTGTCCGCGGCGTCCTCGGCCCTGTCCAGCAGGCTGTCTATCCGGCGCTGCACACGCTCACTCGGCATAGTGGCGGCATCATAGCGCAGCGAGCGTGTCTTTCAGCGCCAATCGCCATCTGCCGACCCGGCACTTTCCGCGCTCCTTGCCGAACGGCAGATCTACTGCGAATCGGCCAGCTCCGCAGCCTCGTCGATCAGCGGGAGGAAGCTGTGCAGACGCTCAACAGCCTGCTCCAGCGCCTCGTCCTTCGTCGCCGCGAACCTGTTCAGCCACCTGTCGGCCTGCGGCCCGTCCAACCCCACGTGATAGAGGCACGGGACCAGCCCGGCCACATACATCGTCACCGTCGCCAGGTACCCGAGCCGGACATCGTCGCGGCTGCCGTCCCAGCCGACCGACCGTAAACCCTCCACGTACGCCTCGAACATCTGAGGCTCAATACCGCCCACCAGCATCGCCTCTTCGTGGCTCCAGGTGAGGCTCGCACCCGCAGTCCCGCCGCCGTCCGCGCCGGTCGCCGAATAGCCGAGGGACGCCCAGTCGAAGGCGTAAGTGATCCTCCTGTCCTGCGTGGCGAACATGTTCCTGACATACATGTCGTTGTGGGCTATCGAGCGCGGCAGCGACTCGATTGCGCCGACAACGCTCTGCGCTTTTGGCCACAGACCGGCGATGCGGTCGATGCCAACCCGCTCGGCGTAAGGCCTGACTGGCGGCTCCTGCATGCCGCCAACCATGTCGGCGTAGCGGGATTCCCAGAACTTCAGGAGCGCCTTTGGCTGGTTTGTTGAGCCGTCGGTGGGGATCCAGACATAGGAGTGAGGCCGAGACTCAGGCCATTCGCCGTTGAACTGGCCGACGTGATACATCGCAGCGAGAAAGTCTTCAGCGGTCCAGGGAGCGGGCTTGAGCCCCGACAGGTCCTCGAGCCACAGCCACGTGATGTCGCCTTCGTTTTCAGTAACGGCATAGCAGTCGGCAGCGCGCAAGCCATGTTGCAGTTCCTTGAAGAACCCTGAGCGATAGGCCTTTATCTCGCGCCCCGGGTTGTTGAACTCAGTTCCCTGCTCCCATGTCGGCGGGCCGAGAGCCTTCACGAAGGATGACCAACTGGTTTCGCGGTTGTCTACAGAGACACTGGCCGAGACCTTTGCGAAGCCGAGAGTGCCGTTGCCGATGGTGTTGGCGGTGACCGGCTCAACGGTCCAGTCGCTGATGGCTTCACCGGTTCGCCCAGGCAGGGAGCCGGCCACAACCTCACGCTTTAGCTCCTCTGAAGCGCTGCGCAGGTTGCCAGCGAGGTCGTACGAGTCATTGCGGATCATTTCGCTACTCCATAAGATGACCTGTATGTGGGAAGTGACAGCAAGACGACCTCAGTCATTGGCGCTTTCCGGTTCGGACCCGAAGTCTAAGACCCGTGCAGCCTGCGACGAGACAGGCCCGCCGGCTCACCTTGCATGACATCGGCCCAAACATCGGAGATGTCCGGTGCGATATTCAACTCGGATAGCCGCTCCATGGGGATCCATTCGACTGCGACCTGGCCCGGGTCTGGATTGTCAGGCATCTGCGGTTCGCTTGAGCCTACGAGAACGCAGGCGAAGAAGAGGTCCAGCAGGTGGGTGTCGCTGTTCGGGTGGCCGTCGTGGCCGGGCGCGTGCTCGATGACCGCAAGCAGCTGCCCGATCTCGACCTCGGCGCTGGTCTCCTCACGGACCTCACGCAGCAGCGTCTGCTCCAGGCTCTCACCGGCGTCATGCCCGCCGCCTGGATAGTGGTAGTGCGGGCCAAATTCGTCGTCCGACTTGATCAGGAGGACGTGCTCATCCCGGACGATGACCGCCTTGGCTCCGACCCGGATGGCGTACTCGGGTGACATGGGCGCGCATGATAGCGCGGCGGCGGGAGCCTGCGGTCAGCAGGCTCAGCTCGCCAAGCCAAAGGTGCCGTGGTCGCTTCGATCTGCCGCATCGGCCGGAGCATGTCGACCGCAGCTGTCCGTTCCACAGACCTGCCTCGGTTGCTTCGGACTTCTACCCCTAAGGCGCTCCGGGCAGGCTTTCGCAGGCGATGCCGTCACCGTCGGCGTCCAGCCGGTGTGGGTCGCCCGGGCCAGCCGATTCGAAGAACGATTGAGCCTGGCTCCATGTCGAGAAGTCTGAGCAATTGCGGTCAGAGAACACGGTCGCTGTAGGAGGAGCGGTTGGGAACGGGGTCGGCGAAGGGACGAAAGTCGGCGTCACGACGAGGGTTGGAGTCGGGTCAGCCGGGATGAGAGTGGGAGTTGGGACGACGGTGGGCGTTGGCCGGTTGGGATCAGGCGTTGGAATCTGCGGAATGTCGAATGGCGTTGGCGGCGGCGTGGACCGGGCGGCATCAGGCGTTGGGGTCTGCGATGTGTCGAATGGCGTTGCCGTAAAGGCGATAGGAACGGGTGTAGGCGGCGCGCCTGACGGGAGCGTCGGTGCGGGCGCTGTGACCGTGGGAAGCAGCGCGGATGTTGCCAGTGGCGTTGCGGTCGGGATCGGACTGGCAGTGGGCGGCGCTGGAGCCGAAGTAGGCGGGCTGGCTGTGTTCGGAATCGGCTCGAGTGTGCTGGTGGGTGGTGCGACGATCAGCGTTTCCACTACATCGGCACCGTTCCTGCAGGCCGAGACAGATGCAGCAAGCACCACGAAGCCTATCGCAGCCGCAACTACGCCCCGATTGACCACGCTTATCCGTGCGCCAAACATCGTGGC
>JANQEF010000188.1 GCA_028278465.1 Dehalococcoidia bacterium
CTTCAGGTGGTCACAACTATCTATCCGGTCACGTTCTTCTCGGAGCGGGTTGGAGGAGAGCGGGTGGAGGTAACCGCGCTCACACCACCAGGTGACGACGGCCACGATTATGAGCCGACGCCCCGAGACATAGTCACCATCCGAGGAGCGGACGTCCTGGTCTACAACCATCCGTCGTTCGAGAGCTGGATCGAGGATGCGCTGGAGTCCGTCGCGAGCGATGAATTGGTCGTCGTAAGAACTGCGGACATTGAGGCTGAGGAAGACGAACACGACCATGAGGATGAGCACGGTGACGAGGACGAGCATGGCCACATGAACGAGCACGGACACGACGAAGAGAAGGAACTGGTTGAGGGCGTCGGCCACATCATTGAAGAGGTAGAACACGGGGACATCACCGCTGACCAGGGAATCGAAGAGATCGAAGAACTTCTCGGCGGTCACGATCACGACGAGCACGGCCACGAAGATGAACACGGTGACGAAGACCATGTCGAAGAGCTAAAGCACGAAATTGGAGAGTTGATCGAGCAGGTCGAAAACGGACAGCTCAGTGCCGACGCCGGTATCGAGGCGATTGAAGAACTCATCGGCGGACACGCTCACGAAGACCACGACGAGCATGGGCATGAAGACAAGCATGGCGATGAAGACGAACACGGACACGAGGACGAACACGGCCACGCACACGTGGATGAGCACGGCCACGACCATGGAGGCGTTGACCCGCATGTCTGGCTGGACCCGATCCAGGCGATCGCCCAGGTCAGGGCGATCGAGCAGGCCTTCATCGAGGCCGATGCGTCGGGAGCGAGCGTGTACAGCGCCAACGCTGACGCCCTGGTCGCTTCACTCGTGCAGCTGGACGGAGAGTTCACCGAGGCGCTGGCGGATTGCGCGCAGGACCACGTCGTCGTCTCGCACGAGGCGTACGGTCACATGGCCGAGAGGTACAAGTTCGAGCAGCTTGCGCTTGGAGGCCTTGCCGGTGAGTTTGAGCCCGGTGGAGGGCGCATCGCCGCGATCGCGGACGAGATGAGCGAACTTGGCATCACTCACGTCATGCAAGAGCCGCTGATCAACTTCGAGTTGGCAGACACGGTTGCCCGCGAAACGGGTGCCGACATCCTGCAAATGCATCCACTCGGCTACATCATGGTGGCCGAGGTGGACGCCGGCGACGACTACCTCACGATCATGCGCAGGAACCTGGAATCGCTGCGTGTCGCACTCAACTGTGGATAGCTCCGAAGGCATGTCGAACTCGGCGAGGACTGCGTGCGAAAAACGCGCTCGGTCATCACTTTTTGCTCAGAACACCTGGAGTCCGGTCACGTACTCAAGAAGCGGGTGCCATCGAACCGGGCGCAGGTGCGTTGGGGGATTGAAAACAGGCCTGTCTAGCGAAAGGAGATCTGCATGGACAAGTTAACGGCCTACTCCGTGAAGCTGAAGAAGGTCGTCGAGATCAAGGATCCTGAATTGATCACGATGAAGAACGGGCGGCAGGCCGTCCGTGGCGTTGCTGCTGAGGACCCGAGCAGCAAGGTATTCAGAATCCTCGGAGCCAGCGAGGTGGACGACGCCAAGAGGCTAATCGGATAGACCGTTCGAGCCTGCTGCTGGCGCTGCGTCGGCGGCAGGCTCGGCAGGTCTTTCGTTGGGAAGAGGACTGGTGCCAGTTCGCTGTGTGTCGCCCTCTAGCGGCGCCGTTCGAGGACTTCAATGTGAGACAAGCGACTGTGGGGAGCCGACATGACCACGCTTGAAGGTGACAATCGAGTACCTGTGACGGTTTTGACCGGCTTCCTTGGAGCCGGCAAGACGACCCTGGTCAATCGCATCCTGACGGAGAACCACGGCAAGCGAATCGCGGTGGTGGAGAACGAGTACAACGAGCTCTCCATTGACCGAGACCTGGTGGTGAGTGAGGCGGAAGAGATCATCGAGATGAACAACGGCTGCCTCTGTTGCATGGTGCGCGGCGACCTGATCCACGCGCTCCAGAACCTGATGGGACGTCGCGACAAGTTCGACTACATACTCATCGAAACCAGCGGGCTGACTGACCCGGGACCGGTGGCGCAGACGTTCATCGTCGATGAAGACCTGAAAGAGAAGGTGGCCCTGGACGGCATCGTCACCGTCGTCGACTCAAAGCATGTCTGGCAGCACATAGATGAGCGAGAGGAACTGCGAGAGCAGATCGGCTTCGCGGACGTGATCCTGTTAAACAAGACGGACCTTGCGACGGAGACCGAGCTGGGCAAGCTGGAGGCTCGCGTCAGAGATATCAATGCGCTGGCGAAGATGCACCGTACACAAGACTCGGCGGCCGACATGGACGACATACTTGAGATTGGCGCTTTCGACCTGGAGCGCATACTGTCGACGCACCCCAACCTGCTATCGGACGAAGAGGACGACTGCGGGATCGCAGAAGGCATTACCTCCGTGGGGATAACGTTCACCGGTGAGCTGGACGAGGACAAGGTGGAGGAGTGGGCGCATGAGCTGGGTCACGACAAGGGCGAGGACATCTTTCGAGTCAAGGGTGTGTTGAGCTTCAAGGACGTGCCGGACCGGGTCGTTTTCCAGGGTGTCCACGCGATCTTCGATGGCACGACGGACAGGCCATGGGGATCCGACCAGCGATTCAACAAGGTCGTGTTCATCGGCCGAAACCTTGACAGGGAAGAGCTAGAGGCAGGGCTGCGGGCCTGCATCGCGTAGGCGGCGAGATCACCAGTGTGACCGCCGGCGTCCAGTAAGACGCTACATGTCAGTGAATGCACACTCGATTTCGAGCAGGGTTCGTCAGGGCGACGGTTGCGCGATAAGAAGCCGTCGGCCGCCGCCTGTGCCGGCCAACTTGATGAACCCTTCCTGTTCGAACTTCTGGACGAGCCTGGAGACCGTCGGTCGGGTGGACCCAATGATTGACGCGAGTTGAGTGTGCGTGATCCGTATCCCCAGCTTCAGCCAGCCTCCCTCTCGCGTCCCGAGCTGCTGCCCTAGAAGCTCGAGGATGCGCCGCAGACGCTGCTCCACGTAGGTGTGCGCAACTGCGGCCGCCCACGCCTCCGCTCTTAGCACTCGGGCGCAGATAGCCGATATGAACGCGGGCTCCGCGGTCACCTCGTCCAGCGGAATAAGCTTGACGTGGAGATCAGCCTGAGCAACAGCCTCTACCCGACACGAATCGAGAGGATGTGGCAACAGGAAATCTCCGGGTCCGAGAAATCCGATGGTGACCTCGGCGCCGTCGTTCAAGAAGACAGAAAGCGCTACAACCCCTTCGATGATGCCCGCCGTCCACCCGCCGGGGAAGCTGAGGCGCTCATCCCGGGCATACGCCTGGTTCCGGCCCTTCATCCGTTCGATCTGCTCACGACGCGATGTCGCGAACTCCGTCTGCCGCCTCCCGATGGAGTGACCTATGCGTGCACCCGGTTCTCGATCAAGTCGCCGGGCCAGGGTTGCGAGGGTGGCGGCCGAAGCGAGGGTTACAGCCGACTGGTCGATCGTCTCGACGGTGCTGGCAGACGCGGCCATCGCAGCCGGCTGCTGGCCGAAGCTGCCAGGATCCGGCGCCTGAGCAGAGACCTGGTGTCCCAGGTCCAGGAGCAGCCTGGTCAAGCCGGAGAGTTCCTCAGGTTCTCCTACGAGGAATGCATGTGCCATCCTGTCCTTCTATTGATACTTACTATCATAAACATCAAACACTAAATCCTCGCCGCTGACGAGAATAACTCATCATCACTGCCAATGTCTGTATATGAGATGAAATATCAACTAATGACTGTGTTTGAAAGCACCGCAGACGCGTGCGCGCCGGCACCGACACGAGAGTGCGCCGCTCCTACTCTCCCCGTCGACACCAACGGATAGGACCGGTGCGAGTGCTGCTGGTCCGCACGAAAAGGAGAGTGGATTGATTACAAAATTTAGAGTGGGTCTTACGGGACTGAGCCTGCTCATGCTGGCGGTTTCGGTCTCGCTGATCGGCTCGGGGTCCACGGTTGCTCTTGCATCAGGAGCGCACGGACACGTCGAGGTGTTTATCGATGGACACCTGGACGTCTTTGGCGTGGTGCTCGAAGACACCGACCCGTTGAACCCTGAACTCGAACTGGTGATTCTCGAGGAGCTGGCCGGTGGAGGCGGTGGCGGAGGGCACGCGCACGGGGCCGA
The DNA here is from genome assembly GCA_028278465.1 of Dehalococcoidia bacterium. Taxonomy (GTDB): domain Bacteria; phylum Chloroflexota; class Dehalococcoidia; order Lucifugimonadales; family Lucifugimonadaceae; genus JAJCYX01. The sequence goes on from JANQEF010000188.1 coordinate 4,198, forward strand.
GCTGCATCCCGACGATGCTGTGCTCGGGCTCAAGGTCCCCGAGGGAGAGGTAACGATCCCGTCGAACCCGGCGTTCTCGTTCCTCGGGACGGCGGGAGAGACCGTCTACGTGTTCCCGCAGGTCGAGAACCCGAACATGCTCTGGCCCGGTCTTGGGGCAGAAGAGCTGATCGCGGCGGACTGGACCGGAAACATGAGCCTGGTGCTCAATTCGATCACCGGCCCGGGAGATGTGTTCCTCTACACAGTCGACAGCTTCGGCGTGCCGACGGTGTACTGGGACAGCACGGACCTGACGCCCAGCAGCTTCCCGTTCCTTGCAGGAGCTCACGTTCACTTCAACCTGGCCTTCACCGAGCCTGGCACTTACCAGGTGCCTGTGCAGGTCAGCGGCACCCACAACACGCACGGCGCTCTGACGAGCGCTGTTGCGCCGTACACGTTCCACGTGGGACCGATCGCCGAGCTCGAGGTAGACAAGAACGTCGATGACACGACGCCTCAGACCACGACCAACGTCACCTTCACGGTCACCGCGACCAACGAAGGACCGAACGACGCCACCGGCGTGTCGGTTGCAGACAGCCTGCCGACCGGCCTGACCTTCGTCTCTTCGAACCCCAGCCTGGGAACCTACGACTCCGGAACCGGCGTCTGGACCATCGGTTCGCTAACGAGCGGATCGTTCGCAACTCTGGAGATCGTGGCGACGGTCAATGCCGGCACTGAGACAACGACCATCAGTAACACGGCAACGATCAGCAACTCGACGGCTGGTGAGCTCGACCCTACGGACGAGAACAACAGCGCCGATGCTTCGATCGTGCCGTGGGCGGACGTTGATCCTGGCGCCGGCGACGCATCGCAGGACATCCAGGCTCAGATCGTCGATGGCGGGCTGAGCATCAGCGTGGCCGCCGGTACCGTTGACCTGGGAGTTCTGTCGCTCAACTCCGACAACACTCTGTTGACGGCGAGCGGGGCGCTGAACGCTGTGGAAGTACTGGACCTCCGGCTCAGTGATCCTGGCTGGAGCGTCAACGGCCAGGTAGGGACCTTCACGGCAACCACCGGCTCGTTCAGCTCATCGGCTCTCGGTTGGACACCGTCTGTCGACTACTCAAGCCCTGACCAGACGGTTGCCGCAGGCGCTGCCGTAGCCCCAGCGCCGGGCAATCCCGGTTTGGGTCTGAGCAGCTCGTCGACGCTTGGGTCCGCAGGGGCCGGTGACGGGCGCGGCACAGCCGTGCTCGAAGCCAACCTTGAGCTCGAAGTGCCAACCTCAACTTCACCCGGCGACTACGAAGCGACGTTGACGCTCACGGTGATCTAGGAAAGGTACTTCTGGATCGCAAATCCAGGGAGGAGGGAGCTGTCCGCTGCTCCCTCCTCCTGCTCGCGTTTATGAAGTGAAACACTCACGACTCGTCCATCTGCTACTCGTCGCAACAGCGCTGTTCGCGTTGCTTGCGCATCAGCCCGCGTCCGCCGGGGTTTCATCGCAGCAAACGCCAGAGGCAGACCGATCGACATGGTCTGTGCAACCCGCCAGCGAGACCGGGCCAGACAACCGACCGAACTTCACCTATGAGCTGAGTCCCGGCGATGAATATGTCGACTACTTCAGCATTCGCAACCTGGGCAACTCGCCGCTCGACCTGAACATCTACGCAACCGATGCCTTCACTAACGACTCCGGCGGGTTCGACCTGCTGGCGGGCGATGCGAATCCCCGGGATGTCGGTTCGTGGATCGAACTCGACGTTTCACAGGTGACGATCGCGCCCGGCGAGCTCAGGGTCGTTCCATTCACGCTCACCGTGCCACGCGACGCGGACGTCGGCGACCACGCCGGCGGCATAGTGGCGACGCTGACCACCGACCCAGCACCTGACAACGGTCCAGGCAGCCAGGTGCGGGTGGAGTACCGCGTCGGCTCCCGCGTATACCTGCGTGTCGCAGGAGAGGTCGCTCCTGAACTTGCGATCGAGGACCTCAACGTCGCGCAGGACTGGTCGTGGAACCCGTTCGGTGGCCGAGACGTTCAGGTCAAGTACACAGTGCGAAACACCGGCAACGTGAGGATGACCGCCCGACCTGCGATGAAGGTTGATGGCTTCTTCGGCGTTCAACTCCGCACCGTTGATCTGCAGGAAACTCCGGAGATCCTGCCAGGCGGTTCGTTCACCGGTGAGGCCACGCTGCGTCGCGTTCCACCCGCCTTCAGGTTGAACGCTCAGCTCTCGCTCGACGCCCGCGTAGCAGGCGATGCCACTGCCGAGACCTCGACGATAGCCCAGATATCCAGAGCGGCCGCTGCATGGTCGTTGCCGATCACCCAGGGTGTAGCAGTCGCGTGGATCGCCCTTTCGGCCTACTTGATCTGGAGGCTACGAACGACCCGGCGAGCGGCTATCGCCCGGACATTTGCACCTGAATCCGTCGCAGAACTGATCGAGCGCCTGAACCACGAAGACGATGGACGCGCTGCGTCTATCTGCGCGTCGGTCCTAGGCCAGGCGGACATCTCCGATGCGCAGATAGCCGGACTTGATCCGGATGGCGCCACACTGCTGGCGACTGTTGGCGCTGAAGCGACCCCGGTGAGGGTGAAATGGCGGAAGCAGGTCACGAGTCCCGAAGAGATCGAGCGCGAACTTGGCCGGTTGAGCAAGTATGACGGATCGCCTGGTGAAATCGGCTCAGGCGCTGCCGGGAGCCGGGCCGAGTGAGGGGCCTCATACTCGCAGCGCTGATCTGCGCTCTTATCTTGGTCACGACGGCCTGTGGCGGTGACGGGTCTTCGGCCGACGCTGACGACGAGAGGCTCAACGTCATCACCAGCACCGAGATCATTGCCGACCTTGTGAAGAACGTTGGTGGCGATCGGATCGACGTTTCGTCGGTCGTTCCTCACGGCGGCGATCCTCACTCCTACGAACCGTCGCCG
>JANQEF010000200.1 GCA_028278465.1 Dehalococcoidia bacterium
GGCGAGCGCAGTTGCCGGCCTCTATAGCGGGATCGAGGCCGAGGTGATCACCACCGACCGCCGCAGCGCCGAGCTCGCCAAGTACGCCTCCAACGCCTACCTCGCCGTCCGGCTTTCCTTCTTCAACGAGATCGCCCGGATCAGCGAAGGTACGAGCGCTGACATCGACAGCGTGACGAAGGTACTGGCGACGGACCACCGGATTGGGCCGCACTATCTCAAGACCGGCATCGGCTGGGGCGGATCATGCCTGCCGAAGGACGTCTCTGCGCTGCAGCAGAGCGGTTCTGAAGCGGGCGTCGAGACGCACATGCTGAAGGCGGCGAAGTCCGCCAACGACGCGCAGATCGAGTTCCTCGTATCCACGCTCGAAACGCAGCTCGGCGGACTGGCGGGGAAAAAGGTCGCCATGCTGGGCACAGCGTTCAAGGCCGGCACGGACGACGTGCGGGAGTCGCCGGCCATCGCCGCCGCGCTGGAACTGGAGAAGGCTGGCGCCGAAGTCTGCGTCCATGACCCGCTGGCGCTGGACAACACGGCGATCGTGGCGCCGGGCCTCAACCGGGCCGACGACATCGAGATGCTGACATCCGGCGCAGATGCGATCATACTGTCCACGGACTGGCCGCGGTACCTGTCCATGGACTGGGACAGCGTGGCGCGGAGCATGAAAGGCGACTTCATCTTCGACGCGCGGAACGCGCTCGACGGGAACGCCGTCAGGTCGGCCGGGATGCGCTACGCGGCGTACGGAAGACGGGCCGATACCGAACCGCCTGTAACGACAGCGTAACGGTGAGGCCGAAACTATTGCTTTGGTTGTCGGGGATGGGGCAGACTCGTCTCCGCGGGTGTGGGAATTTTTTCACGCAGTGGCATTAACGACTCAGCCTGAACACAGCAGCGAGGGTATGGCGCTCCACCGATCCGAACAGAACCCTGGCTTCACGCCGGCCCGTGCGGTGGACGTCGCCGATCCGTTGCAGCCGTCCCTGCGCTACCTCGGCTCAGCGCGCAAGCGGGCGCTCGACATCCTCGTCGGCTCGTTCGGCATCATGCTCCTCGCCATCATGCTGGTCCCGGTGGCGATCGTGATCAAGCGCTCGTCGCCCGGCCCGGTCTTCTACCGCCAGCGTCGCGTCGGCCGCAACGGTGTCGAGTTCGACCTGGTCAAGTTCCGCACCATGACCAACGACGCCGAGGCTGAAGGACCTGTTTGGGCAAGGCCAAACGACCCGCGGACCACTCGTGTCGGCGCTATCCTGCGCCGTCTCTACATCGACGAGTTCCCGCAGTGGTGGAACGTCCTGGTCGGCCACATGAGCGTCGTCGGCCCGCGCCCCGAGCGTCCGGAGTTCACGGCGCAGATACGCGACTTCGTGCCCAACTTCGACGACCGGCTGCTCGCCAAGCCCGGCATCACCGGCATCGCACAGGTCAACTACAAGTACACCAACACGATGCTCGAGGCACGGAACAAGCTCCGGCACGACGTGATCTACATCAAGCGCGCCTCGTTCCTCCTCGACCTGCAGCTCATCCTCAGCACCGTCCGCAGGGTCTGGCGCTTCAAGGGCACTTAGCCACAGTCAAGCGGTCACCGATGGGCCGATTGCGCCACAGGACAGCGGCTTCACTACTGCTTTTCGGGTTGCTGCTGATTGCTGCGTGCAGTTCAAGTTCACCGACGCCGGCTATCACTTCGACTTCGCAGCCGCCCGCGCCCGCCGTGAGCCCGAGTCCAACGCCCACCGCTGTTTCGACCGGCACGCCCGCACCAGTCGCAGTCTCCTCACTGCCGCGTTGCAACACCGGTATCAACCTGAACTCGGGTCAGCTCGGCACCGCGCCGGGACCGACGCCGACTCCGCTACCGCCGGACGGCTCCAGGGATCCTGCGACAGTGATCCGCGAGGCAGACGAGTACTTCACAGCGGCGGCGCCAATAGCCGATCACCTGTTCGACTGGAGCGGAGCATTCAACTCCGAGTGGTCGGCAGGCTTAACGACTGAGAAGCAAGCAGAGGTCCTGTGGCTCCTGGGCATCCGGGCCGTGCAGGCGTGCGCCGCCGCGGCGATGATCGACCGCGTGCCGCCTGAACTCCAGGGCTTCGATGCCCTTCTGCGGGAGGCAGCGCGAGTAAGGCACGCGTGGGCCGACGCTGCGTTGCAGCAACTCGAATGCTGCGGCAACGGGTTCACGTCTGTGCTGGACATCGGGAACACCCAGACCTCCGATCTCATCGGCGACCTCGCCCGGGAGCTTGAGACGCAACTCAAGCTGCCCGACATCTACACGCTGGAAGGGCAGCGGTTGCGCGATGAGGCGCTGGGAGTCGAGATCACTACCGAGACCGGCTGGCTCGTCGCAGCGAGTGGCCTGAACCCGGTGCTGTACGCGCCGTTCGAGCTGAACCGGCAGGACGTCAGCGGCCTTGGGCCTGAGAACTGGGAGAACGGCGCCGCTGTGAGGCTGCGCAGGCTGCGAAACCCATCTCCGATAGACGCAGCAGCCGCAAGCGACCGCTTCACCGCTCTTATCACGCGGCAGGGCGCTGTTGAGTCGGTCGAACGGTTGCAGGTAGACGGTGTGGCTGCGTTGCGCCATGTTCTGAGCGCTAGCGTGCCGGAGTGGGAAGCCTCGGTCACCGTGTTGGTTGCCGGCGACTTCACCTACTTCCTGGAGACCGGCTGTCCGGCCGATGTCGCTCGCTCCTGCGAATCAGTCAACGCCGTCGCCGCGTCACTGCGCCTGCTCCCCTAGGCCGCGGCCCGGTCGTCCTCTGCGACCGCCTCGCCACTGGCGGAGCGCCGAACGCCGAGGTCCAGCGAATCGACAAACTCCCGGTTCGCCATATACCACTCCACCGTCTTCCCGATCCCCTCTTCGAGCGACACCTGCGGCTGCCAGCCGAGAAGTCGGCGTGCCTTCGCAACGTTCGCCCACGTCGCCAGGACATCGGCGCGACTCGCCTCACGGACCTCAAGCGTCGCCTTGCGGCCGACCGCAGACTCGATCACCTCGACCAGCCCGCTCACTGGCACCGGAGAATCGGAGCCGAGATTGACCGTCTCGAACCCGACAGGCTTGAGCGCCGCCAGCACGCCACGCGCCACGTCGCCGATATACGAGAAGTCACGCTCCTGCGAGCCATCGCCGTATAGCACGACCGGGTCGCCGCTCGCGATCCACCGGACGAAGCGAAGCACGCTCATGTCGGTGCGCCCCGCCGGCCCGTAGACGGTGAAGAAGCGCAGCATCGTGATATCGAGCCCGTGCAGGTGGTGGTAGCTGTGCGCAAGCTCCTCGGCAGCCTTCTTCGACGCCGCGTAGGGCGAAAGCGGCCGGTCGGTCGGACTGTCCTCGCTCAGCGGCCCGATGCTGGAGTTGCCGTAAACGCTGGACGTCGACGCCGACACGAACTTCGGCACCTTCATTTCCAGGCACAGGTCCATCATGTTGAGCGTGCCGGTCAGGTTCGAATTGAGGTAGAGCAGCGGGTCAGCCACAGACGGCTGGACGCCCGCTCGTCCGGCCAGGTTAATCAGTCCTGTCGGGACCGTTCCCGCCTTCCGAAGCCTGCTAGCAACGGCGCTCATCGTCGCCCGGTCGCCGATGTCGGCGTTGAGGAGGTCGAAGTTCCCGGACCGCCGCAGCACGTCGAGCCGCCACCGCTTCAGGCGCGGGTCTGTCGAGTCGTTGAGTTCGTCGACGCCGAGCACGCTGTTGCCGGTCTGGAGAAGGGCGCGGGTCACGTGGAACCCGATGAACCCGGCGCTGCCGGTCACTATGTAGGTCCGAGACATCTATCTGCCTTCCGTTTAGCCGGGGATGGGCCGCCACGACTGTTCGTGCCGAGTCTCAGCTACGGACGCCCCACGCAACACTGCCGCACGGCGACACGCCACCTGTGGGTAGACTCCACAATCCCTCACACGCTGTCGGATAGCGCGGACAGTTGCTCTGAAGCCACCTGTTCACGGCCCCTAACTCCCAGGCACCGAAAGACGCGGGGAGATGACGTGAGAGTCATATCTGCCGAGCCATTCAGAAGGCACGCTTAGCCGATGAACCCGCTAGAATGAGAGTTCCGAGCGGCGGTAGCTCAGCTGGCCAGAGCGTCTGCCTTCCAAGCAGAATGTCGTGGGTTCGAATCCCATCCGCCGCTCCAAACTTGATCTAAACTGAGGCCGGGCCATGCGCCTGGCCTCTTTTTCGTTTGACGGCCCTGGTTCGGCGGTCACAAACCCGGTTGCTCACCATGGACGCCCTGTGTCGTATCGCATGCAGCACTCGCTCGTGCGCTTGCGACCATCAGAGAGCCTTTGAGCGGTTTCGACAACTGAAGAAGACGTGACGGCGCGGTCAGCTGAATTCCATCGAAGCGGAGCAGAAGAGCCTGAATATGAACAAACTGAAAGTCGCAGTGATCGGTGCGGGCGGTACCGGAGGGTTCTACGGAGGCGCGCTCGCCAGGGCAGGTCACGACGTGACCCTGATCGCCCGCGGTCCTCACCTGAAGGCCATGCAGGAAAACGGCCTGCGGGTCGAATCCGTCCTGCTGGGCGACTTCAGCCTCAACGTCGAAGCGACTGACGATCCGCGCGAGGTCGGGGCGGTGGACCTGGCGATGCTGGCGGTCAAGAGCTGGGCGACCGAGCTGGCGATCGAGGCGATGGCGCCTCTGGTCGGTCCGGACACCATGTTGATCTCGACCCAGAACGGGATCGACAGCGAGCGGCAACTGAGCAAAGCGTTCGGCACCGCCAACGTCCTGGGATGCACCGTCACCGTCTCAGCACGGCTCGACAGCCCCGGCATCGTTAGACAGGTCGGCGGGCCCGGCTCCGTTGTGGTGGGCGAGCTGGAAGGCGGACTCACCGATCGGGTCACCATGCTTGCGGACGCGTTCAACGCAGCAGGCCTGCCGACGGAGGCGCATGCCGACGCCGCCCGGGCCATCTGGGAGAAGTTCGTCTTCATCTGCGGGCTGAGCGGAATGACGGCGCTGTGCCGAAAGCCGATCGGCGATATCTTCGCCGAGGAGACGACGACGGAGATGTACCGGCAGGTCCTGGAAGAGGTCGCTGCGGTGGGACGCGCCGAGGGGATATCGCTGCCGGATGACCTTGCTGCTTCGGTCCTGGAGACAACCCGGTCGAGAGAGCCTTTCATCATCGGCTCGATGGGTCACGATCTGCTTGCGGGCGATCCGATCGAGATCGACCTCCTGAATGGACGAGTCAACGAGCTGGGCAAGCTGCACGGTGTGCCGACCCCGGCGAACTTCGCCATCACCGCCGCACTCAAGCCTCACGAAGCCGGCGCAGAGAAGCCGGCGCAGAGTAGAGGGCACCGCCTGATTACCCCGGTGGTTCCAGTAGCACCCTGATTGAGCCGAGCACGTCCGGGTCGTAGGAGACGTTCGGCTCGAAGAACTGGGTGGGCAGAAGCCCGGTCGAACTGAACGCTAACTCCGGTTCAGACACCGACACCCGAGTGATCTCCAGGTTCATCACGTGCCCGCCTGACTGCAGGCCAACGGTCCCGGTGATGCCGCAAACGAACCACGTCGCTCCGTCTTCCTCCGCTCGCCCCGACGCCGAAAACGCTCCTTCGAACATCCCGTCGCACAGCGGCTCGCTCGAAGGCGCAGCAATGGTGACCACTGACTCGTTGTGCCGGATAGACACCTGCGCTACGTTGACGTTGGGATGATTCAGCCCGCTCGCATGGACCTGCACGACGGCCGAATCGCCGACCTCACCGAGCACGATGTGGTCGATCGCTGCTCCGTCGCCGTCCGCGAAGTGCAACGACAGGCTGGTTCCGGCAAGCGCTCGAGTCGCTGTGGCCGGTGTGGCCGTGGTTGGCGTTGCAGGCGTAGTCGGAACAGCAGCCGTAGACGTCGGCGTCGGGTCCGGAACCTCGCTGCCGTGAGACTCCACGTCGCCCGGCCCGACAGGCGGAGCGGTCGGAGTCGGGGACAAAACCGAGGTGGCAGCCGGCGCCGGGGTCTCAGTTGGCGCAGGAGTCGGAGTCTCGGCCGGGCTACTGCAGGCTCCGAGCACGACCAGGGTTGCAAGTATAAGAGCGCGGCGCATCACCGGATTCTAGTCGCCGCTACGTCGTACGTTCCTGTGCCGTCGTTGCGCGCTTTCGACAATCGCCCGGGCGATCACGGCACGGCCGCGGAGCCACCCAGGAACAAAGCCGCCGCAGTCCCCCGCCGAAACAGCCATCACCTCCGCCGAACCGACACACCACATCTCGATCAGGCGAAAATCGTTGTAAAAAACTCCTCTTTCTTGCGCTAATATGCCGGAACCATCGACTCTAGGCACATGAAAGGGGGGTGAAAGCGATCCGGATGGTCGAACTCTTACTCCGGTCCACCAGCCGGCCGCCTCTTCCAAACACAACGCGGCCGCAACGGTTCATCAGCAAGGGAACAGAACGATGACAACGGTTCAGAGCAACACGCAGCTATTTCGAGACAACATCCAGGCGTTCAACGACGGCGATATTGAGCGGTTCGCCTCGTTCATCGCAGACGACGGCGTCTATCACCAGTTTGGAACGAACGACACGTTCCACGGCAGGGAAGAGTTCAAGGCCGCGGTGGCCGGGTGGAAGAGCGCCTTTCCAGACATGCAGGGCGAGATCCTGGCCATCATCGAGAGCGGTGACAAGGTGGCGGCGACGGTGCGCTGGCGAGGGACTCACACCGAGGACATGGTCGGCGCAGAGGGCACGATCCCGGCCACCGGGAAGCCGGTCGACGTCCAGAGCAGCTTCATGAATACGGTGAAGGACGGGAAGTTCATCGATTCGCAGAACCACTTCGACATGCTAACCATGCTCCAGCAGCTGGGCGTCGCATAGCAGAGGGAACAGTATCGCCCCGGACCGGCGGCCAGGGTTCGCGATGGCTCCCACTGGCAACCACCGCGCCTGGGAACTCGCCAGCACTTCGAGTACCGGCAAAGTCAAAACGCTCCTGCATCCGCAGGGGCGTTTTTCGTGATGATGAGGCGTACCCCGAGGCTGAGGTGGCGTAATGGCGCGTCGTAACTGTCAACCTCTCTCGAAACCCACAGATCCGCACGCGACTCTTCTTAGTCAGGCGCGACTGTTTCGTGTAACAACGTGATCAGGGATCTAGTTTCGAGGCAGCGGTCGCGACATGGTGAAGCAAAATCAGCTGAGCGCCCGGCGACGCATAGCAGGCCGGCTGACGAACTGGATGTTCAAGCTCGCGCCTGACATCAAGGGCAAGTCGAGTGTGATCGGTGCCTTTGACGCGAAGCTCGGCGGATACGCAGGCGACGCCACCGATCGGCACGCGCTCATCGATGGCAAGTACTGGATGCGCCTCGATCTGCGAGGATCGATAGAGCGAACCCTCTACTATCGTGCCATCTACGAGCCGGCAGTAGTTCAGCAGTTCGGTGACCTCCTAAAAGATGCTCGCGTGGTCTTCGATGTTGGCGCGCACGTCGGGTACTACTCGCTGATCGCCGCCAGGGCGGTTGGAGAGGCAGGGAGAGTCCACGCGTTCGAGGCGGACGCCACGATCTGCGACTATCTCCGCACAAACGTCGAGATCAACGACTTCAAGAACGTCACTGTCAACAACGTTGCGGTGTCGTTGGAGTCGCGGTCCATTTCCTTCTTCCCTTCAAAGCGCTTCCATGCCGGTACCGGATCGCTGATTCAGAACGCACAGTCTGACTCAGAGTCGGCAGAAGTGCGCGCTATCTCGCTCGACGACTATGTCAGAGAGAATCGGGTCGACCGGTTGGACGCGTTGAAGATAGATGTTGAGGGTGCTGAGATGGATGTGCTGTCGGGAGCAGTTGAAACGCTGCGTCAATTGCGGCCAAAGGTCATCTGCGAGGTCGGGCCTCCTGACGGCGCTGATCCAGACTTGGTCGCATACGCGCTGGGACGTGTGCGGGATTTCGCTGCGAGCAACGACTATTCGTGCAACGTGATCGAGTACTACAGAGAGTTGCCATACGTGCTGCTCACCCCGGGGTCGTAAGCTCGCGGCTCAGATCCACTGCCGTTGGTATTCACGCCGCACCCCGGAACCCGCCGCCGCTTCGAACACCGGCAACGTCAAAAGGCCCCTGCATCCGCAGGGGCCTTTTGTGAGGAGGAGCGGTTGCCGCAGCACCGGTCGGCCGCGCTCCACACACGACGTTGTCTGGAGGTCTGTGCGCTTCACCGGAACGCGACCGGCCGGACACATCTATGAGTGCTTCGTCCGCTCAGACACACACAGGCCCGCGTTCCGCTCCGCACTCGACCTCCAGACTTCAGCAAACCTCCGATCCTCCTACAGCCAGCCCCGAACAGGCCGCGATCGGTCCATCGGCGCAACTACCCGCACGGGCAAGCCGGACCTGCTACAGCCGGGGTGAACAGTCAGCGCCATCGACCACTTCGAACGGCACGGTCTTCACCTCAGGCTCGACAAGCTTGACCCTGACACCGTGATCCGCCAGCTCGTGCTTCGCGTCGGGTGCGTGAACGAGGGTTGGCACGCCATCGACGATCTGCAGCATGTACGCGACGAAGTCGGCTGCACCACCCTCCCAGTCCCGGTACTGGATCATCAGCCCGCTCGTTGGCCAGCCGAGGTCAGGTCGCTGCGGTTGGTGCAGGGCGCTATAGCGATCCAGGTGAGTCAGCGATCCAGTGGCGTCTCCACCAACGTCGCCTGCCTTCTCGCACATCTCAA
>JANQEF010000214.1 GCA_028278465.1 Dehalococcoidia bacterium
CGCTGGCGAACCAGTACATGTTCCACCGTGAACGGCTGGCGCAGCGGGCGAACTGGGGCGGACGGCACGTGAAGCACGCGCTGCCGGAAGACAGGTAAAAAAGCGCCGGCCAGGTTGCCCCGACCCGCGTTCGCCAGTTTCCTGCCAACCAGGCCGCCCGGGATCAGTCCGCAGGCCCCGATATCACCTCGGCCAGCCGCCAGCTCGCAGGCTCAGCCAGCACACCGGGTAGCTTGCTCATGAACTTCGGGTATTCCGGGTCCGACTCAAGCGCCGCCCTCGACTCTTCCGCCTCCGCCAGCGAGTGGAACGGGATGCGTAACCCGAAGTAACCGCCTCGCGCTCCCCAGATCTCCTGCGTCAGCCCGATCGTGTTCCCTTTGCTGTGGCTGTGAGTGACCCAGTCGGTCAGGATCTCCCTCAACTCGCCCGGCTTTCCAACCGCAGCCTGCAGCCCCACATGCAGCGCATACCTCGCGTTCACCGGGTTGGGCGCCGGCAGGATCAACTCCCGGAGGCTCCAGCTCACCGGCTCGGCCATGGTGGGAGCCATCTTCGTGGCGAAGTCCTTGAACTCCTGGCTTGCGTTGATCGCCTCGCGGTCGGCAGCCGCGTCGGCTATAGAGTCGTGGAAGGTGGCGACGCGCATCTGTGCGCCATCGGCGTGCCAGAAAGTCTCGCTTACCACCGTCCTGTGGCCGCCTGCGTTCCTCGAGTCGCCCCAGTCCTTAAGAATCGACCTCATCTCGCCGATCATTCCGATTTTCGGCTTCAGGTCGGCCAGTAGTATGAACATCGCAGTTCCCCTTTTTCAGTCTCTGGATAAGTCCCTCCGCGTCGGCGAACTTAGCCACGAAAACGTAAGTCGTCAACAGTTTTGACGAAGATTTAGCGAAACCGCCGATGGCGATTCCTTGTGTGAGGTTTTGCGGCGGTTGGACGGCGATTGGCTGCTTAGAGTCGGATGTGGTTGACGATGAGCGCGGCGATGTCTTCGGGTGGCGGCGCGTCGGACACATCGATGAGCCGGTCTTCGAAGCCGTCGAGGTGCGCTCTGGCGTGCCGGTCAAGCAGATCGTTCCGCGCCTCGAACCGCTCTATGAGCATCTTTTCCGCGGGTGAGCGTGACTCGTGTTCGCTGGACGTGAAGATGCGCCGACGCAGGACATCCCGACTGGCGGTAAGCCAGAACGGCTGGACATCCGGCATTGGGATCTCTTCGATCTTCTCCGCCAGCACGGCCGAACCCTCGATCACCAGTGGCCTGGACGACCGGTCCACCAGCCGGTGAGCGACGATCCGCTCGATCGTCAGCCACATACGGCGCTGATAGTCCAGCACCGAGTCGCGTAGCTCTTCAGGTGAAAGGCGCTCGTAGTGTTCGCGGGCGTTCTGCGGAACTTTTCGGCCGCCAACCGGCCACGGCCGTCCGGGGTGCCGTCCGAGCTGGTCCGTTGAGATCTCCTGCCAGTCCAGTCGCTCACCGAGCGCTGCAGCAAGCGTCGACTTCCCGGTGTGGGAAGCTCCGCCAATGAGCAGAACTCGGGTCTCATTCATTGCAGCGCCTGTGCCAGGTCGTCTTCCGGTTGGGGCCGGGACAGAGGTATCGTTGCACACCATGCCTGCGCCATTCGACTCAACTCCGCCCTCATGCGTGCTGTTCGACTTCGACGGCACGATGTACGCCTTCGACGACGTGTACATGCGGGTCTGGCGCGACCTCTACGACGAGCAGGCCGCCGCGCTCCGGGGCGTCGAGTTCCAGGCCTTCTATGAGCGGGTCGAGGAAATCTACAGCAGCGTCCCGCCTAGGACGGAGATGGAGGAGGAGCACCAGTTCGTCTTCAACGAGATGAAGCGCGCCTGGCCGGGCATGACAGGTTCGAATGAGCGGCTGATCGAAGACTACCTGCGACGCTCCATTGATTACATGACGCCGAGGCCGGGGCTGGAGCGGCTGCTGGGGCAGCTTCACGCCCGCGACATCCCGTGGGGCATCATCTCGAACCACGACAGCCGCAACCGGCGGAAGCTGGAGGCGATGGACCTGCAGTACAAGCCGGCAACGTTCATGCTGAGCATGGAGGTCGGCGTGTGGAAGCCGGACGCCCGCATCTTCGAGATGGCGCTGGAGGAGATCGGCGACGTGGACCGGTCAGCGGCTGTGATGATCGGCGATAACCACGAGGCAGATATCGCAGGCGGCCGTAGTGTCGGCATGCGAACGGTGCTGATGAACGACAGCGTGTTTTCGGTCGGCGGTGAAGAGCTCGCTGACATGACGATCACCGGTTTCGAAGAGCTGCACGCTGCGTGGTTTGGCGAGCAGGACGACTGACGTAGGTGTCGAGGCGAAACTGTGGCTTTCAACTGCGAACGGACAAAGTTCGCGTTGAGGTTAGCTCGTCAGTTTTCGTCTACGGAACCGCTGCGCCCGCGGGGCGGTCGTTCGCCTGGCCATCACGGTCCAGCAGCATCGGCAGACGCCGCCTGACCAGCTCAAGCTCCTCGTCCCGTGACGTGACCCGGCCGTCGAGCCTCGCCGTCTTCAGCTCCTCCAGCAGCCGTCCCATCACCGGCCCGCGTGGCACGCCTTGCCTGGCGAGATCGTCGCCGGTCAACTCAACCGTGATCGAGCGATGCCGCCGCAGGTATGCCTCGATATGCTCTCGCTGCTGCGTCTTCGGGCCGGCGACCCGCTGGTACTCAAGGACCGGCGCAGGAACCCGGTGCAGCAGGTCAACCACCTCGCTCGGCCGCAGGTCAGGCGACTGCAGCACAGACGCGATCTCACGGAACGCCGCAGCGCCGCGGATGACCGCCTGCCAGTCTCGGTCCGGCTCCAGGCGGGTGATCACCGACTCCGCCTCCTCGTCGGTCAGCGACGACGTCAGACAGGCGACATACAGCAGTTCGTCAACGTCCTCGCCCGACTCGCCGAACAGCTCCATCGCCTTCAGGCCGCTCTCGGCGACACGCAAGCCGGGCGAAGCCGCGCCAAGCACGCCGAGCGATTCGGCGCGGCGCAGGACGTTCACCCGCTCCGGCTCCGCAAGCAGCTTGCGCACCTCGGCCAGCAGACGGGCGGACGACAGTCGGTCGAGATAGTGCAGGTCGCGGTCCAGAGCCTGTGCCGTGTCGATAGCCATCTTGAAGCCCAGCCGCACCTCGTAGCGGACGGCGCGCAGGATGCGCGTCGGGTCGTC
>JANQEF010000263.1 GCA_028278465.1 Dehalococcoidia bacterium
TTCTCAGCCGGCCGGAACGCGCGGACACCCACGAACCTGTTCCGTCGCTTGTGATGAGGTCGAAACGCACTCGTCCCCACCCATTGGATCGTCCCTTGCCAACCCTCGATGAGAGGCCCAAGACCCTCACCCTCGATCGCCACAAGAGCTGACTTCAACGTCTGGGGTTTGCCCCCGGGGATCGCTTCCAGCAGGCGGATCTCACAACCCGCATCCTGCGCCTCGCGCCGCAGTTGGTCCAACACGCGAGCGACCACCCACGCGCACTCGTCCGGCCCTTGTCCGGCGGTGATCTGCAGCCAGCTAATCATGGGACCGCCTGACCTTGTAGGTAACGAGAGGCCGCAGCGTCGCGAGCACTGCGATCACGCCGGCATCGACCATGTCCTGAATCACCCGATCGATGTGCTTGTACGCCTGAGGCGCCTCCTCGTAGAGCAGGTCCCTGTCCTCGCAGATCACGGCACTGCCCATCTCCGTCGTGGTGAGCGCCTGGGGTTTGAACCGGCCGCGCAGCCGCGCCTTGGCGGAACGGCGGTTCCACTTGCGACCCGCCCCGTGCGCCAGCGACCATCCGTTGTTCTGCTGATCGCCGATGGGACTGACCAGATAGCTGAGCGAGCCGCGTGTGCCCGGCACAATGACTGGTCCGCTATCCGACGGGGCCGCGCCCTTGCGGTGCACCCACAGCATCTGCCCATCCGACTCCTTCCGGGTGACACTGTTATGACAGAGGTCCAGGAACAGCCGATAGTCGGCGCCGATCTGCTCGGCGAAGCGATGGGCGATGAGCCGCCGATTGGCCTTCGCCCAGGCGATCGCGCGATCGTGCTTCTGAAGGTAGTCGATCGCCTCGGGCGAGTCACTGGCGAGTCCCATCACGCCGTGGGCGTCCACGTGGGACCGCAGGATCGACTCGCCCAGCCCGCGCGACCCGCTGTGTACGAGCAACATGAGCCGATCCGTGTCGAGATCCAGCGCCGCGAAGCGCCCGTCGTCGAGGACCTCCTCGACCGCCTGCAACTCGGCGAAATGGTTGCCTCCTCCGATCGTGCCGAGCGCTTCGTCCGCCAGATCGGTTGCGAAGCCCCGCTCAGCCAGCCAGGCGCTCATCTCTCCAGCCCAGGGTGACTCCAGGCCGACGAGCTTCTTGACTACCTTGTCGCGCTTGAACTTGCGCCGCTTCAGGTCGGTGGCGCCCAGCGCCATGCCGCACCCGATGTCATTGCCCACCAGATGCGGATAGATCCGATCGCAGCCAACCGCCGCGACGCCGATCGGGATTCCTTTGCCCGGATGCAGATCGGGCATGCCAAAGCAACGAACGATGCCGGGCAACGACGCGACCTGCTTGAGCTGCGCGATCGCCTCGCCCTCGACCCAGTTCGCTGGCGAAGCCAGGATCGAATACGTGGGCTCGTGCACATCCTGAGAATCCACACCAATCTCCGTTCTTTCACGAAAGGTCCGTGTCGCTCCATCTTGTATCAGATGTCTTGCCCGTCTTCAAGCGTCACCATCTGGTCCGCGATGGCTCGGGGCAAGCGCCTAGAACCGCGCCTCCAGGCCGACGACGAAGTTTCGGCCCGGGGCGTCCATGCGGCTGTGAGCGCTGCGGTACTTCTTGTCCAGGATGTTCTCCAGCGCCGCGGTCATCCGCATATTTTCGGTGAACCGATATCCGCCGCGCAGATCGAGTACGGTGTAGCCGGGCAGGCCGTAGTCGCGCAGCAGGCCCGAGGCCGGGTCCTGGGGGTCCGCGCGATAGCCCACGTCGCCATTGAGCCGTGAATCACTGACCTGGTCGAACTGATCGACCATATCGGCGACGAACTCGACCCACCATTTCCTCTTGGGCGTCGGATCGTCGTAGCGCAGCTTCACGAGCCCGCGAATCGGGTGCGTGTGACGTAGGGGCTCTTCCGCCTCGTCGGGGAACTGCATCCGACCGTAGTTCCACATGACACCCCAGAAGAAACGCCAGCCGGTGAGGTCCTCGTACAGCGAACCCAGGTTGACTTCGCACTCCAACTCGACGCCGGTGACGTAGGCGTCACCATCCGCGGCGTTGACGAAGACGCCCTCGTCCGAATCGATCGTGCCGCTGCCGTCGAAATCGTAGGAGGTCATTCCGTTGTACGTCCCGGGCACGGGTTGCTGGAAATTGTGGAAGTCGGTGTAGTAGCCCGTCAGGGTCGTGCTGACCACGTCGCCCCGGATGCGCGTCGAGAGTTCGTAGGTGTCCCCCGTCACCGGGTCGAGCAGCCCGTTCGGCGCCAGCAGGCCGTACCCCGTCTGCCGCAGGCCGAAGCTCGGCGGGAACAGGCGGTACCCTCGGAACCACGAGCCGAGCACGTTCCACGATTCGGTGATCTCGTAGAGCAGTCCGAGCCCGCCGGTGACCGCCTCTTTCGTCAGGGTTCCCGGATCGGTCGTCGCGACGTTCTCGGCCGAAGTCGAGCCGGGAATGGTGTAGAAGACGTTCTCGTCCGCGCCGAAGCGGAACGAATCGTAGCGAATGCTCCCGATCACGCTCGTCTGCGACGTTAGGCGCCACTGGTCCTGGAGAAAGACGCCCACGTTGTGCCAGTCGGTATCCGGCGAAGCCTTCTGCTCGCCGGTCGCCGGCGTAGTGATCGTGAACTGCTCATCGTCGGGACTCTCAGCCAGGTCCAGATGGTAGTGGAGCCCGCCCGTCAGTTCGTGCGACAGACCGAGCTCTTTCTTGAGAATCAGGTCGGATGAGTACGTGCTCCACCGGGCGACGCCCTCCCTCTCGGAATCGAGCCATTCCCGCTCGTCCTTCTTGTACTGATGATAGGCGCGCCATTCGAACTCGTCGAAGAACGGCATGACATAGGAGCGGTACCCAAGCGAGAGCCCCGTCCGGTCGTTGCGGTTCACCTGGTTGGGCCGGTAGGAGCGGTACACCTCGGGCCGATGCATCACCTGCGAACTGAAGTCCAGGTACTGGCCC
>JANQEF010000252.1 GCA_028278465.1 Dehalococcoidia bacterium
CCGAAGATCATCGACACCTTCGACGCTGCATTCGGCAAGAACGCGCAGGTGCTGGAATGGATCGACCCGATCGATGCTTACGAGACTGTGTGGTTCAGCAACGACAACCTGGACCAGGTTCTCTGCAACAACGAGGTCGGCAAGCTCGACCTGTCCGTGCATCCGCCATCGATCGTTCCGTCCGGCTCCTACTCCGGCTACGTGACGGTGCTGGCTGAGCTGGCAGACGCCGTCTGCCCGAACGACTTTGTGTTCATCGAGGACCTCTTCACAGAGGTCAAGGTCATCGCCTCCGACGCCGATGATGCCCTGTTCATGGGTGAGAAGGTCTCGATCGACGGCGATACCGCCATCGTCGGCGGCAGAGGTGACGACGAGCTCGGCTCGTTCGCAGGCGCCGCTTACATCTTTGAGCGGAACGAAGGCGGTCCCGACGCCTGGGGCGAGACCAACAAGCTGCTCGCATCAGACGGCGAGCCGTTCGACAACTTTGGAACCGACGTCGCCATCAGTGGTGACATCGCCGTCGTTGGAGCTTCCGGCGAGGACGAGGGCGGAACCACCGCCGGCGCTGCGTATGTCTTCGGCAGGAACGTCGGCGGCCCGGACAACTGGGGCCAGATCAAGAAGCTGCTCGCTTCGGACATCGAGGCGTTCGACAACTTCGGCCGACGCGTGGCGATAGACGGCGACACGATCCTTGTAGGCTCTCCCAGCGAGGATAACAACCGTGGCGCTGTGTACATCTACAACAAGGACGAGGGTGGCGCAGACAACTGGGGCGAGGTAACAAAGATCACCGACCCTGACGCCACTCCAGACGAGGCCTTCGGCTTCAGTGTTGCGATCGACGGAGACACCGTCGTCGTGGGTAACTACAACGACGACATAACCGGCTTCGTTCCCGGCTCCGCGCTCATCTTCGAGCGGAACGAAGGCGGCCCCGACAACTGGGGCGTTGTCAGGAAGCGGACTGCGTCAAACGCCGGATCAAGCGACAACTTCGGCTTCTCTGTCTCGATTAGCGGCGACACGGTCGTTGTCGGAGCCCGGTTCGAAGATGACAATGGTTCGAACGCCGGCGCCGCTTACATCTTCGAGCGGAATGAAGGTGGGCCCGGTAACTGGGGTGAGGTCACGATCCTCAGGGCATCGGACGGCGAACAGCGAGACAACTTCGGCTCCGCCGTTGCGATTAGCGGCGACACGGTCCTGGTCGGCTCTCGCGGTGATGACGATGGTGGCGACAGCGCCGGCTCTGCGTACCTGTTCGGCAGGAATGAAGGCGGTCCAGGCAACTGGGGTGAGATCGACAAGCTGCTCGCCTCAGACGCTGAAGAGGGCGACGCCTTCGGGGCAAGCGTTGCGATCGACAACGGCACGGCGCTGATCGGAGCGCAGAGCGAAGACAACGCCTTTGGCGATGGCGCCGGCGCTGCCTACTTCTTCTTCGAATAGTGTTCGACGGCCTCAGTTCGACAACCTGAGAAATCAACATGAGCGGTTCGCATTTGCGGGCCGCTCTTGCTTTTTGCACAGGCGACAGGGCAGCGGTTATCCACCCGCGCAGTTGCTGCCTATCCTGACTCCACTCTCGTGCAATCTCCCATTCCAAGGGCGTGTCGCGTGCGTACTCTTGCCAGTAGTAAGACGCACCAACAGAGCATTCGAGTGCCGATGACCTCCCACACTGAGCCGATGCTGGCCAGGCTCTGGAAAGAAAACAAGACCGTTTTCTACGAACGGGCCGAAAGGCTCGTCCAGGTCGCTTCTATGGACCTCGGGCAGCTCAGCGGTTCCGAACGAAACCTGGTTGTGGCAGAGGCTCGAAGGCTCTCAGTGGCTCTCGGCACCTACGGCCTGAAAGATGCGTCGGCCGCCGCCGCGGCGATCGAGAGGCAGGCCGCTTCGTGGGGTTCTGAACTCTCAGACGCAGAGGAGTTTGCGCCCGAAGCGCTGATCGACGCTATCCAGATATTCGACAACGGTGTCGTGACGCCGGAGCCTGGCGACCGCGAAGAGCCGGTGGCGCAGCCGGACAAGCTGGCGATCCTCACTCAGTCGCGTGAGTACGGCGAATCGTTGATGAGCCATCTCTCCAGCACCCAGGAAGTTCTGCAACTGCAGGACCTCACGGAGATCATGGCGTCCACATGCGAGTACTTCGTCGTGGACGGCTCCAACATCGGGTTCCTGCGCCACATCATCTCCCAGCTTTACCAGTACCGCCGCTCGTTTACCAACGTGATCGTGCTATCGGACGCGCTGGCAATGGACCAGCGCGTCGACCTGGCCCGCAAAGGCGTGCGGCACATTCTGTCCCGGAACGCATCGGCGCGCCGTATCGCAAACCAAATCAGCGACATCATCGAGCGCCCGGGCGCCACGATACTGGCCATCGACGGCGACTCGCTGATGCTGCGGTTCTTCGAGAAGGTGCTGGGCGCGCTCAACTTCCAGGTTGTGACGCTCAACGACCCCGACAAAGCGTGGGAAGCGCTCGAAACGATCTCACCGCAGATCGTCATCCTGGACTATGACATCCGCGACGACGACAGCCTGGCGCTGCTTCGCTCCATCAAAGGTGATCACCGCTACGCCTCCACTCCCGTGGTGGTCACGTCAGCGGTGCGAGACGTTCAGACGATGGAGACGATCTATGCTGCCGGCGGCGACGAGTGCCTGCTGAAGCCGTTCAACGCTGAGAACCTGGCTGATCGGATCTCGTACCGGGCGCTGGCGAACGAGCAGAACCAGAGCCAGGCGATGCGGAAGCAGATATTCAGCACCATCTCGCACGAGCTCAAGACCCCGCTGACGAACATCACGACCCGCGCCGACCTCCTGCAGCGCAAGGCTGACGATGGCGGCGACGAAAAGATGCTGAAGCATGCTCAGTCCATACGCTCCAGCGCTACGGACCTTGACCGACTGATCAACCAGCTACTGGAAGTCAGCGCGCTGGAGTTCGGCGAAGAGCTCTTCGACAAGGCGGAGTACGACATCGGCGAGATCATCCAGGAAGTGTCGACAGAGATGACCGAGCAGCTGGAGAGCCGAAGGCAGCGCTGCCGGATCCAGAAGAAAGACCCGTACGTCAACGTCAATGTCGACCGGGCGCAGATCTCCCGCATGTTCACGAGCCTGCTGGAGAACGCCTCGAAGTTCTCTCCCGAGACCGGGATGATCGACGTCACCATCAGCCGGACCGGTGGCAATGTGGTTGTCGATGTGACCGACGAGGGCCCCGGAGTGCCGGAGGATCTCAGGGAGTCGATATTCGAGCCGCTGGCCAAGTTCGCCGAAGGCATCGTGAACTCGGAGTCCGGCCTCGGAATCGGGCTGGCGGCCGCGAGGAAAATCGTCGAGGCTCACTCGGGCCGGCTGGTGTACGTGCCCCGGTCTTTCACCGGCTCAACATTCAGGGTCGAGCTGGCGGCGGCGTAGCGGCCCGGCTGTGCGGACCGGATGCGTTCACGGTCCTGACTCGAATTTCGCCTGCACCTCGCCGCCGCTCAGCGCGCGGTCGAAGAATGCGACGAGATGGAACTCGCCCAGCCATCCGCGTGCGCCCGTCAGCTCGTTGCCCAGCGCCAGCCGGTAGTCATCGTTCCAGTTGCCCGGGTCTCCGCCTGCGTTACCGGAAGCCACCAGGACGCCGTTCCTGTAGATCTCCGTCCGCCCGTCTGCGGAGCGAGTGAAGACCACGTGAATCAGCTCCCTGTTGATCAGGTTGCCTGTTGTCACGGTCGTCGGCGCGCCGTTCAGGTCCGTATCGGTGGTTCGCAGGCCGATATCGAAGTCATTGCTCTCCTGGGCCAGCGTCACGTTCCGGTTTGACACGTCGGCGGAAATGGTGACGATCCTCGCCGGGCCTCCGAGCCCGGGGATCGTCGACCTGAACCATGCCTCGACCGTCAACTCGCCGCTCGCCTTCACGGCGCTGGTTATCTTTTCAGCCGAGGCCGCTGAATGGATGACCGTGCCGCGGTTGAAGCGGATTGCTCCCGGCAGCCACGTGACCCTGCCCGGGTCCCTGACGTCCAGGTTGAGCGGCGATCCGACTCCCGACGTATCGAGCACCACCGTGCCTCCACCCTCGTTGAACTCGTACAGAGCCAGCGGGCCGCTGCTCGATGGCTGAGGCGTGGGTGTTGCTGTGGGCACCGGAGTTGGTGTTGCAGTCGGCGCTGGTGTCGGCGTCGCCGTGGGCACCGGAGTTGGCGTCGCTGTGGGCACCGGGGTCGGCGTGGCGGTTGGCAGAGGAGTTGGTGTTGCGGTCGGCAAGGGAGTTGGCGTCGCTGTGGGCACCGGAATCGGTGTGGCGGTTGGCAGCGGCGTTGGTGTCGCGGTTGGTACTGGAGTCGGCGTTGCAGTAGGCAACGGAGTCGCTATCGGTACCGTGGTCGGAGTCGCCGTCGGCACAGGGACCGGTGTCGCAGTCGGCGTCGGAGCCGGGGCATTCGTCGCGTCAGGTCCCGACTCGAAGTTCGCCTGCACCTCGCTGCCGCTCAGCGCTCGGTCGAAGAAGGCGATGAGATGAAACTCGCCCAGCCAACCGCGTGCGCCCGTAACCTCGTTGCCAAGCGCCAGCCAGTGGTCGCTGTCCCAGTTGCTCAGGTCTCCGCGTGCGTCACTGGAAGCCACCGGCACGCCGTTCTTGTAGATCTTCGTCTGGCCATTCGCAGACCTGGTGAAGACCACGTGAATCAGCTCCGTGTTGATCATGTTGCCGATCGTCTCGGTCGGCGGTTCACCGTCCAGGTCGGTCTCCGTCGTCCTCAGGCGGGCGTGGAAGTCTTTGCTCTCCTGGGCCAGCGTCACGTTCCGGTTTGACACGTCGGCGGAGACGGTGACGATCCTCGCCGGGCCTCCGAGCCCGGGGATCGTCGAGCGGATCCACGCCTCGAGGGTGATCTCGCCGCTCGCCTTAACCGCGCTGCTGATCTTTTCGGCGGAGACCACAGACTCGATGATCGTTCCGCGGTTGAGGCGGATCGCTCCCGGCAGCCAGGTGACTCTGTCTGTGTCTCTGACGGAGAGGTTGAGCGGAGCGCCGAATCCCGAGGTGTCGAGCACGGCGCTGCCGTCACCCTCGTCGAACTCGTACAGCGCCAGCAGGCCGTTGCTCGCGGGTGCTGGCACGCTCGTGGGGACAACGGTAGGTGCGATAGTCGGCAGCCCGGTCGGCGCAACAGTTGGTCTGGGCGTCGGCGAGGCAGCTGGCGGCGTCCCCGGCGGAGATGGTGTCGCCTCTTCGAAGTGCGGGTTGGTCAGGTTCAGGACCTTCGTGTACGCGTAGAACTCGGAGTTCGGATCGTGCGCCCTCGCGTAGAGGGTGAGGCGATTCCGGTCCCAGTCGGCTGCATCGAAGGTGAAGGACTCGGTGTGGTCTGTTGTGATCGATCCCGAGAGGATGCGATAGAACTCGACGTCGAGTATCGAGTGCCGCCCCTCAATCGCCAGGTACTCGATCACGATCTCATGGTCTCCCGGCGACAGCGTCAGCCGCTTGGTCCCCTTCATCGACCCGATGTTGCTGGACGGTCCCCAGTGGCCAGCGATGAGCTGTCCGTCCACGAACAGCCGCATGCCGTCGTTCGCCTCGTAAGCGAACTCGTAGACGCCGCCCGATGACCTGATCGTCCTCGAGAGCCGCGCCGACCAGTTTTCTGATGTGAGGATCGTCTCGGCCGGTGTCGTAGGCATCCTGAAGCCGCCCGAGGCCTGCCCGTAGTGGAACTTCGGGTCTTCGCGCTTCATCACCAGCACCGGCTCGCCGGAAAGACCGGTGTTGTCGTAGTACTCGGTGAGCCAGGGCTCGCCGTCCTCGAACTGGTCGATGAAGAACTCGATCTCGCCCTTTTCAGACGTGAAGCCGCGCGCCGTCGCGCTGACCGTCACCGGTCCAGACGAAAGATCGATGTCCGAGTAATCGCCGTCCCAGTGAATAGTCGGCGGCACCGGCCAGTTCGGTGAGTCGGGATGATCCGGGTCCAGCCATGCGTCGAACTGCTCAACGTAGAAGGCGTTCGGCGAAGGCTTCGGCTGGTCCGGCCTCGTGAGACGGAAGTGCTGCGGCAGCCCGGGAACCGTTCCCACGTAGTTCTTCACGTCGAAGAACGGCTCGATCGTCTCCCAGTGAGTGCCGAACTCGAAGTTGGTCTCGGACAGAGTCTGTGTGTCGACGAACGCGGCATACGTCGATATGCAGTTCGGCACGCCGGGAACAGCCCATGAAGGCGGCCCGCAGGTCTCCTTAACCAGGTGCGCCACGTCTGCGTTGTCATGGTTCTCGAGCACCGACCGCACTATCCGGGACGGGTTGGTGCGCGACGGCGGTCCCGAGTAGAAATCAATGAATATGCCGTCCTTCGACGGGTAGTCCGGCTCTCCGTACAGGTGCGAGTCGATGATCAGCGGGCGGTTGTTACGCACGCTGAAGTTGGCGATCGAGTTGCCAAACAGCTCTGCGTTGTGGAACTGCACCTGGTTGACGTAAGCGCCCCAGCGCACGCCCATCTCGTTTCTCCACGAAGTGAAGTCGACGATGTGGTAGTTACCGCTGTTCTGCCACCCGAACAGGCCGAACGCCGCAGACGAGTGCGCCTCGTTGTTGACGAATGCGTGGCCCGAGGAGAGGATGCCACCCTCTGGCCAGCCGTATCCGGAGACCTGGGTCGTCCCGGTGAGGCTCGTCACGACGTT
>JANQEF010000257.1 GCA_028278465.1 Dehalococcoidia bacterium
TCTCTTCCCTTCGGTCTACCGGCCCTCGCCGGCTAAGAAATCCGGTCCTGTTAACCCCGGACCGTGTGCTGACTCCGCCCCGAGTTTTCAAGCTCATGATTCGGAATCCCGCATCTCTACTCTGACAGCCGAGGGTGTGCAGGCAGTTGGGGCACCAGAGACTTAACGCTTGATCGCGGGCTCCAAAACCAGCGCGCCCTACCGCCGGACCTGCCGCGGCCCGCGTCACCTGCCCATCGTGCGGTGAAGTTCGACTAGACTGGCACCGGCTTCTCGGGAGCACGTTAAGCTGGCCAATCTACGAGCCCAACCAGAAGGCAAGAACATGGCAGATCTGCGCTTCGGCGCCTTCCTTGCGCCGCACCATCCCATCGCCGAGCACCCGATGCTGCAGTTTCAGGGCGACCTCCGGCTCGTCGAGCTCCTGGACCAGCTCGGCTACGACGAGTTCTGGTGCGGTGAGCATCACTCGACCGGCTGGGAGATCATCGCCTCACCCGAACTGTTCCTGGCGGCCGCAGCCGAACGCACAAGCAGGATCATGCTCGGCACCGGTGTCGTGTCACTGCCTTACCACCACCCGTTCATGGTCGCCCAGCGCATGGTGCAGCTCGACTACCAGTCCCGCGGTCGCGCCATCTTCGGATCCGGCCCCGGCGCGCTGCCGTCAGACGCCCACACCCTCGGCCTCGACCCGATGGTGCTGCGTGACAGGCAGGACGAGGCGATGGGCGTCATCAAGCGCCTGTTCGAGGCTGAAGAGCGCTTCAGCTACGAGTCAGAATGGTTCACGCTCAAGGACGCAAAGCTCCAGTTAAAGCCGCTCCAGGAGCGCATGGAGTTCGCGGTGGCGTCGATGGTCAGCCCATCCGGCATGACCCTCGCCGGCAAGCACGAGGCGGGCGTGCTGTCGATCGGCTCGATGTCTAAGGAAGGAATCAGGGCGCTGCCGATGCAGTGGAGCTTCGCCGAGGAGTCGGCGCAGAAGCACGGCACTACCGTGGACCGCAAGAACTGGCGAATCGTCCTCAGCTGGCACATCGCCGAGACCAGGGAAGAGGCGCGCAAGCAGGCGGGTGAAGGTCTGCTCCACCACAACAACGCTTACACCGTCGGCACGCTGGCGGGCGGCGACGGCCCGATCTACGACACTCCGGACGAGGCGGTGGATGCGGTCGCCTTTGCCGACGAGAGCACAGCTGTGATCGGGACGCCCGACGACCTGGTGGCTCGAATCCGCCAGATGCAGGAGATCACCGGCGGGTTCGGCTGCGTGATCGGCTTCGTGCACGACTGGGCGAACCGGGAGGACACGCTGCGCAGCTGGGACCTGGTGGCCCGCTACGTGGTGCCCGAGGTCAACGGCCTGCTGGACGGGTATCGTGATTCGCACCGCTTCGTGGTCGAGAACCGTGGCGTGTGGAACCGCGCCGGTGACGCGATTGCCAGCAAGATCCGCGAGAACGAGCGCGCTCTTGAGGCAGCGGAGCTGGACGAGGCGCGGGGCAGGCGAGTGCCAGGGAGCGGCCTGCGCGTGGCCGAGGGCGCAGAGAAACCGAAGGGCGACAGGTAGACACGCCGCCAGCCGCTACACAGCGGGAACGGCTGCTGTCTCTATCTAGTTAGACCACGCGAGCGCGCGCTAGCCAGGTCGCTCCTGCTGCTGCCTCTGTTTCGTCGGCTAAGTGCCTAACCGCGAATCCGCTGCAGCATCTGCCCGAACTCCTCGAAGTCGGCGACAGGGTCGACCGTCGGGTAGGTGCCCAGCAAGACCCAGGACTTGTGCAGCGGCTCGAAGAAGGCGTCCTCGTTGTCCGCCTCGATGAGGAAGAAGAAACCCCGACGCGTCAGGCTGAAGTGCATCGCCAGCGGGTTCTGCGCCTGCCACGCGCCCATCAACTCCTGCATCGCCTCGGGGTGTTGCTCAAGGTGTTCACCGCGCTCGGGCGGCACCTCTCCGTGGATCATGTACTTCATCGGTTTCCCCCTACTCCACTGAAAGTTCGGCCCGTCCCTCTGCGTTGCGGCGTCTTACCTGCGCGCCGCGGCCGGACGATACCACAGTTCGTTGAACTGACACCTGAACATTGCGAGAGTACGGCTGATTGGCCTCGGTGAATACGAAATGCGAGTATCAACGATCGGCTGACAGGGCGACACCGGTCAGGTTTCCGGCGGTGAAGTTCATAGCGGCGCGTTAGACGCCGCGTTAAGCGTCGCCGAACGCCGCCTCGATGCCATCTACGTCGTGGCCGGCCTCTGACAGCAGAGACCTGATAATCGACTCGGTCTCCGAGTAGCCGCCTTCGCCGAAGTGCGTGTGCCTGAGGCGCCCGTCAGGGTCGATGATGTACGTCGCCGGCCAGTACCGGTTCTTGAACGCCCGCCACGTGGCGTACTCGTTGTCCTGCACGATCGGGTAGCGCAGGTCGTGCTCCTCAACCGCTTCCGACAGGTTTGCAAACTCGCGCTCGAACTTGAACTCGGGAGTGTGCACGCCAAGCACCGTCAGCCCGTGGTCTGCGTAGCGGTCATGCCACGCGCGCAGGGCAGGGAAGGTGTTTATGCAGTTGATGCAGGTGTAGGTCCAGAAATCGACCAGCACAACCTGTCCGCGACTGTTCAATTCCCCTATAGAGACCGGCTCCGAGTTCAGCCACTGCTGTGTGTTGACCAGCTCGAAGCCGGCGTCTGAGAGCACAGGGACCGTCGCGGGCGCGGCGCCGGGTTCGGTTGGCTCGGACGCCACGCTGTCACTGCCGCACGCCGCCAGCACTGCCAGCGCGAAAACCGCCAGCAGGCCCGGTACGATTCGGCGAGTAACTGGCACCCCTGTCAACTATTTCGCCTCCACCGTGATCGTCGCGCGCATGGAGCCGGGGTGGATCTCGCAGTAGTACTGGAACGTCCCGGCCTCCGAAAAGGTGTGGCTGAACTGGTTGCCGGTGGAGAGCGTTGGGCTGTCGAACACGTCTCCAGTCTGCGGCGGGTCGGAGTCGGCGACCCTGTGCGACACGGTGTGCGGAGCGCCGTGGTCGTTCGACCAGGTGATGGTTGTGCCGGCTTTGACGGTGAACGACTCCAGCGAGAACCCCGCGATGGCCGATGCCACATCGCCCTTGTGCATCATGGCGTCGCCGTCTTTGTCGGTCATGGCATCGCCGTCTTTTTCCATCATGGCGTCACCATTCTTCTCCATCATCGCGTCGCCATCTCTCTCAGGCTGCGAAGCCGGCTCGTCCGAGCCGCAGGCGATCGCTGCCGCCGAAAACATGGCTATGAGAAGTAACAGTGCGGGGATCTTGAGTGAGTTCATTCGATGCGCTCCTGTCGGCGTTTGCGCGGGCGTGAGCAGGCTATTCGAGCCCACGCAAACGAGAGGTTGCCAAACCTTACGAATCCCTTAAGAGAATCGTTTCTCGCCCTGTTGGCGATCGAGAACCGTCGACAGCTCCGCCCGCACAGGCAGTCTTCCTGTTAAGCCGTTGTGAACAGCGGGCCATAAACAGGCCGTGAATACGAGTTCACGTTCATGAACTCGCGACGCCGTGCGCCAATATGCCGCATTCAGACGAGCCCTTTGGCTCACCGGATTGGGCAGAAAGCCCGTTGGCCCGTACGAAATATCGTCAAGAATGGCTTGTAGACGGATTTCTAACCGTGGAATCGATCGAC
>JANQEF010000304.1 GCA_028278465.1 Dehalococcoidia bacterium
AGGCGAAGACGACGCCGAAAAGGGCCGCAACCTCGCTCTCAGGCTGCGCGAGGAGAGGCTGATCTAGATGAGCAGCGTGCTTGTCATAGGCGAAGTCGCCGCGGACGGGCTGGCAGGCCAGGCCGCGGAGCTTGCAGCAGCGGCGCGGGCCATCTCTGGCGTAGATGGAAAAGTCAGTGTCGCCTTCACAGGCGCTCCCGGCATCAGCGCTCCCGAGATCGCAGCGAACTCGATCTACCTGATCGAGCACGAGCGGCTTGGCGAGTCTGACGACGCCACGTTCGACGCCGCAACAGACGCTCTCACGGCCCTCGCGAAAGAGATCCAGCCGAAAGCCATCCTGTTCGGACGCTCCGACTCCGCTTCAGTCGTCGCGCCCCGCATCGCCATGAGGCTGAATGCCTCGTTCGCACGCGACTGCACGGCGATCGAAACGTCTGGCGAAGACCTGATCGTCACAAGGCCCGTTCACGGTGGTAATGCCAACGCGCGGTTCCGCATAACAGGCGCGGGACCGCACGTCATCATGCTTCGCCCCGGCTCGTACGAAGCCGAACTCGCAGGCAACTCAACGCCCGAACAGATCCGCTTCGACCCGACGCCACATATTGGTGATTCGCGATCAACACTTCTCAGGACTGTGCAGGAACAGCAAGAGGGCGTACGCTTGGAGGACGCAGACGTGGTGGTGTCGGGCGGGCGCGGCCTGGGTGGACCGGAACCGTTCGCCCGGATTGGGGAGCTGGCGGAACTGCTCGGCGGCGCGGTGGGCGCTTCACGGGCAGCCTGCGACGCGGGTTGGATAGACCACTCTCACCAGGTTGGGTTGACCGGCAAGACGGTGAGCCCCAGGCTCTACCTGAGCTTCGGCATCTCGGGCGCAAGCCAGCACATGGCTGGATGTTCATCGGCCCGTAACATCGTGGCCGTCAACACGGACCCGGATGCGAGTATATTTGGCGACGCTAGGTTCGGTGTCGTCGGAGACTGGAAACAGGTGCTGCCTGCGTTAATATCTGCGATACGGGACATTGGCTAACCCGGCGGGGCCGGGGGTCTGGCGAGTAGCTGGAAGAAAGGTGCCACATTGGACGGACACTTCAGCCTCAACATCGAAGCGGTTTTTCGGCACATCGACAAGGCTGAGACGTTCTCCATCGCGCTCCCGACGATTAAGCGAGCACTGGTTGTTGACCTGCGCCTGAGCGAGGATTCGAGCGGCGAGAAGAGCCCGTTCGTCCGCATGATGCCGATGGCTCGCTCCGCCTCCGAACGGCTGCGCACCCTGCGCCGCCTGCGTCCATCACTGCCACGTGCCGCCGAGATACTCGTTGTGCCGTGGCCTTCTTTTGTAGACGGCCTCGTACGAGCCGGCATCTGGGAGAGGCTGGTTAAGCGGGTGGAGTCGACCGGTTCCGCAGCAGGGTTGGAGTCGCTGGAAAAGGCGTTCGAGGAGCTGAAGGCGGCTGAGTCGAGGGAGCTGGGAGCGCTGCTGCGTGGCGAGCAGTACGAGGTGCTCTGGGCACGCAGCCGCTAGCGTTTCGGCCTGTCGGCGCTCAATCGCCGGTCCATGGCCGACTAGCTGAATCCGACCGAACTCTTCACAAGCTCTTCGAGGCGTATCGCGTCCTGTCCCGACCCGGTCGCTATAGCCGCTTCAACCGTGCGTATGAACTCGACCCCCGCGTCGTGCTCGATCAGGCCGATCGAAGGCGCAAACCGGTAGTCCTCGAATACCTGGCTCATCGCACTGACGAACCTCTCCTCTCCAACAAGCTCGATCAGCGCCAGCAGGTAGTCGGCAAACCGCTCCGGCTCAACATTCGGCCCTGCATTCCGCTCAGACCAGTAGAGGTCGTAGCCGAACTCACGTATCGCCCGTGCGATTACGCGGCCGGTCAAGTTCACGGCCTCAGATCCCTCCACCGCCAGCTCCAACTCTACCGTCAGCGCCGCAGCCAGCTCCGGGTCGTCCTTCGCAACCAGGTGAATGATCCGCCATCGAGTCTCACGAACGCCGTCCATCCCGACAAGCATCTGCGCCGTGGCGCCCTGTGCTGCCTCGAACGTCCGTAGCGCGCCGTCGCTCTCGCGGTCGATCCACGGCACGAGCCTCATGCCGCTCCCGGTCACCGTGTCCAGCACATCGGCCGGAGCGGAGTCGACGAATCGGTCCAGGTGTTCGGACACCGCGGAGTCGT
>JANQEF010000008.1 GCA_028278465.1 Dehalococcoidia bacterium
CCCCATGCCTGCGCCGCCGTGATCTTCAGCGATGGCGAGTCCGGGCCAGCCCATCTCAGCGACCTGGTTCCAGAATACGGAGGCGTCGCCGTTACGGGCGAGCGCGGGTCCGGCCTCGCGCTCCAGGAATTCCTGTGCGCTGGCCCGGATCATCTCTTCAGTTTCGTTCAGCCCGAGGTCCATATGTTTCTAACGCCATCCCTCGACTAGCTCAGGATGACGGCCAGTTTTTCCTCTCTCCCTTTGTCCCTCTCCCTTGATGGGAGAGGGATGCGAGATTCCAGCCCTGATCCGTAGTCTCTCTGCCGTTCCCGTACGGACGGTCAGATCTCTCCCGTTGGTCGAGATGACAAATCGGCCCCGGGGAGACAAACACGCGCCAGGGTGCCATGTGGCCCTCTCACACCCTAGGCAACTCCAATCCTCGCCATGCGATCAGGTTCTTCTGTATCTCCGTTGTGCCCGCAAGGATCTCGCCCGATGTGTAGAACATCCGCATCTTGAAGAAGCGGCCCTGCAGCTTCGCGTGCGGCGAGTCCTTCTCCAGCACGCCGTACATGCCCAGCAGCTTCAGGCCGAAGTCCAGCACATGCCGGTTTGCCAGCGTGCCGGTCAGCTTGCTCATCGACGCCACATCCGGCGGCGCCTCACCCTGTTCCTGCTGCCACGCCACCTCGTACGCCAGCAGTCGAGCGCCCTCGGTCTCTGCATCCAGCTCCGCCATCTGCTGCCTCACAGACGGATCAGCCGAAAGCGGGACTCCGCCCGGTCCCTTCTCGTCCCGGCAGAACTCGGCCAGCTCATCCCACGCCCGCTGACCCCACGCAACGTAGTCGATCCCCGACCGCTCGTAGTTCAGCACAGACATACCGACGCGCCAGCCGTTGTTCAGGTCCCCAACCAGGTTCTCCGCCGGGACCTCGACATCATCGAACGTCACCTGGTTGAAGCTGTGCGAGCCCGACATGTTGTAGATCGGCCGCACCTCAACGCCGGGCGTCTTCATGTCGACCAGCAGCATCGATATGCCGCGGTGTTTAGGCGCGTCCGGGTCAGTGCGCACGAGCATGAACATCATGTCGGCGCGGTGCGCCAGCGAGGTCCAGATCTTTGCCCCGTTGACGATGAACCGGTCGCCGTCGCGCACAGCACGCGTCTTCAACGAAGCGAGATCCGATCCGGCGTCGGGCTCCGAGTATCCCTGGCACCACTGAATGCCGCCGGCGGCGATGTCTGAGAGGTACTTGGACTTCTGCTCTTCGGTGCCGTAGTGCATGATCACCGGACCGATCATGCGGGTGCCGAAGCGGTCGTTGCCGGGAGCACGGTGATACGCCATCTCCTCGGCGAAGATGATGTTGCGCATCGAAGAAGAGTCCTGGCCTCCGTACCTCTTCGGCCAGTGCATCACCAGCCAGCCGCGTTCGGCCAGCGCCTTCTTCATCCGCTGGTTCAGCGCCCAGTCGTCGTCGCTCGACTCGTCTGCCGGGCCGGTCCAACCGTCGGGCAGCTGCTCCACGAGGAAAGAGCGAAGCTCCGAGCGGAACTGCTCGTCCTCCGGAGTGAACTCGAATCGCATCAGAACGGTCTCCGCGCGTCGAACTGTTGAGTGCCGCACGGACGCGCGGCCGGGCCGCTAATCCTGGACGCTGACCGAAAGGCAGGTGATCGTCTTGATGATGCCGGGAATCCGGTGCATGCCGTCGCTGATCAGGTCGCCGATCGCGTTCAGCGTCTCGGCCTCGGCGACGGCGACGATGTCGAACGGTCCGGTGACGGCATCGACGTTGACCATCGCGTCGAGCTTACGTAAGCCGTCTATGACCTCGCCGGTCTTGCCGACCGAGGTTTCGATCAGGATGTAGGCCCTTGTCTGTGTCGCCACGAGATGCCTCCCCGTTCCGGGCGCATCCGAACGGACGGTTGAGCCCGGAGTTCACCGGCCGGATACCGGACGCGGCGTTTCGGAAACTGCATTTCCAGTTGCGCGGAATGCTAGGGCGAGGCGACGCGGGTGTCAACGAAGCGACACGGCGGCGCGGCGCTGTTGGTCAGTTCAGGGAGTCAGCTTCGCGCAGGCGGCAGGTCGCCGCGACTACATCGGGATTTCGCCGTCCCTGAAGTTGAGGTTCGCCTGCGTGTCGCGGCTGTAGTTGCGCGTGTTCGGAGCGTCTGTCGAGAGCGCCGACGTGCGCACCCAGTCCGGGTGTGTGCGCGGGCCCTTTATCTCGCGCTGGGGCGTGTAGCCGGTCTGGCGCGATGGCTGTGAAGTACCGCGCGGGCGCTGCGTCGCGCTACCGGTCGAGGTCTCACGTGACGGCGGCAGGTCAAACTGGAAGCCTGAGCTGACGGCGAGCAGCGTTAGGATGGTGATCGAGGCGCCGCGGGGCTTGTACATCCCCGTCTCCCACTCGCTAACCGTCTGCTGGCGTATGCCAAGCTCGCGTGCGAGCGCTGCCTGCGACTGTCCAAGGTGGCTGCGGAGAGCGCGGATGCTCTCTGAAGTCCATTCGAAATCGGGTGGTGGTGGCTGGCGAGTCAACATGGGTATGAAGCTACGCCTTCCGGCGCTGTTTCCCCAAGTTTTTTCACAGCCGTTTCGGGCAGAAATTGAACTTACACGGAACCCGGTTGGAGTCGGGCCAGAACCCGGCCTCACGAGCCGCGATCAGAACCTCATCGCCTCCTGGAACGGAGTCGGGTCCTCGAATGGTCCCACCATCGAAAGCGCCATCTTCTCGGGCTTGATCACGCGCTTCGCAACCCGCGCCACGTCGTCGATCTCGACCGCGTCGAAATCGGCCAGAACCTCCTCCACCGTCCGCACCTCACCCTTAAGCAGCTCCTGGCCACCAAGGAAGCCGGAAACGGCCCTGCTCTCCTCCATGCGCAGCATCATCCGACCCTTGGTCAGCTCTTTCGCCTGCGAGAACTCCTTCACCGTTACGCCTTCGCGCATCTTGGCGACCTCTTCGACGATGACCGGCACGGCGTCATGGACGCGGCCGGGGTCGATGCCCGCGCCGATCATCATTACGCCGGTGTCGGACAGCGAGTGAGTGCCGCTGTGGATGTCGTACGCAAGGCCGCGCTTCTCGCGTATCTCCTCGAAGAGCCTGCTGCTCATAGATTCGCCCAGGATCACCGACAGCAGTGTAAGAGCGTGCCTGTCGTCATCCCTCATCGAGAGGCCATGCAGCCCGAAAGTGAGGTGCGCCTGCTCGGTCGGCCGGTTCTCTATCTTCGCCACCGGACCTTCCAGGTTGTCGATGAACGGGCTCATAGGCAGCGAGCTGCCGTTGCCCATGTCGCCCATTAGGTCCTCGACCTGGTGCACCACATCGGAGTGATGGATGTTGCCGGCGACCGCGATGACCGTGTTGGTCGAGATGTACTGCGTGTGCAGGTAATCGATCATCTGCTCGCGGGTGATGGCGCCGACAGACTCGATCGAACCGGCAACGTCGCGTCCAAGCGGCTGGTCGGGCCACAGGATCTCTTCGAGCGTGAGCGAGGCCTTGCCTGCAGGCGAGTCGTTCGTCGCCCGAATCTCCTCGTAAACGACCTGTTTCTCGCGGTCGATGTCATCCTGCCGCAGCAGCGAGTTGCGCACCATGTCGGCAATCAGGTCGATGCCTTCCCTGTAGTGCGGGTGCGCCAGCCTGCACCAGTAGCCGGTCAGCTCTTTGTCCGTGAATGCGTTGAGAGCGCCGCCGACGCCTTCTACAACCTCGGACACGTCGCGCGGTGTCGGCCTGCCCTTCGTCCCCTTGAAGAGCATGTGCTCGAAGAGGTGAGAAGCGCCTGCAAGCTCGTCGCTTTCGTAGCGAGAC
Organism: Dehalococcoidia bacterium; assembly: GCA_028278465.1. Taxonomy (GTDB): domain Bacteria; phylum Chloroflexota; class Dehalococcoidia; order Lucifugimonadales; family Lucifugimonadaceae; genus JAJCYX01. Next base: position 3,834 of record JANQEF010000008.1, read on the forward strand.
CCTGCGCCAAAGAGGAAATTGATGCTGACCGCGTTGGTGTGGGGCAGGGTGCTGGTGATGACGCGCAGGCCGTTGTCGAGGACCGAGCGCTCGTAAGCGGTGACGCCGTTCCCGTTCTTTTCGTGTTCCATTTACTCCCGCAGTCCGCGAAGCGTCACGAAAAATGGCTCCGATGACCGGAGCCGCGGCCCACAACCTCGTCACAAAATCAGACTAAGGCGCGCCCTTGTGAGGGTCAATTTCGCAGTGTCGTCTTCGCGGTGATGACACTGGTTGCCCGCACAGGCCGCGCCAGCAGACAGGTCTGGAGCCGCTCGTTTGCCGTAGCCGTATAAGCCACTTTGAACAGCATGGCAGATCGTTTTGCGGTAAGAGTGTGCAAGCGCGACACGTCTAACTGTGCGTTCTGCTCACTATTCCATTCCGGTTTCAGGTGAATATGCTGACAATGACCGTGCGCGCGCAGGCGAAACTCGTCTGGCGCATCCCAACACATCGCAGAACCGGTGATCACGTCGAAATCTTGAGTACGGGCGCGACGCGCGTCTGGCCGTCCTTGGCTCGATCCGTAGGCCCGACTGAAGACCGGCAACCGAACTGAATGACCGTCCCAGACACCTCACAGGAATCCTCGCCACAACAGCCGTGGCTGCGCCGCCATCGCGTCGCGGTCGGGCTGTTCCTGCTGCTCTCGTTCGCGCTTGCGGTCAGGCTCTACGGCATCAACTGGGATCAGGGCGGACTGTTCCACCCGGACGAGCGCGCCTTCCTGTTCCAGGTCGAGCGGCTGGAGTTCCCTGACTCCGGCGAGTTCAGAACGATCTTCACCAAAGAGAGTCCGCTGCACCCCGGCTCGTTCAACTGGGGCAGCTTGCCGCACTACATGCTCAAGGGCGTGCAGTACGGCGCGCAGGCCTTCCTGCAGGACGATCTGAACCTGTTCGACCTGCGCTTCCCGGGACGCGTGCTGTCTGCACTCGCCGACACCGCGACCGTCGCACTCGTCTTCTTCATCGGGTCGCGCTGGTTCTCGAGGCGCGTCGGCTTCCTCGCCGCCGGGATGATCGCCCTCGCCGTGTTGAACATCCAGCTGGCGCACTTCTTCGCCGTCGACACGCTGATGACGACGTTCATCGTCGCCACGATCTTCTTCGCCGTTCGCGTCGCGCACTCCGGGCGGCTATCGGACGCCGCGCTCATGGGCCTTATGGCCGGGCTCGGCTTCGCCACGAAATTCTCCATATCGCCTGTCGGCCTCGCCGTGCTGGCGAGCTTCCTCATATTCGCCATCTCGCAGCCGGGCGATTCCCTGAGCATCCGTGACTTGCGGTCCCCGGCAGCAATGGCGCGATGGCGGCAGGCAGGGAAGGGATTGGTGGCGGCGTCCGCCACGGCTTTCGTCACGGTGCTGGTAACGCAGCCGTACATGTTCCTCGACTTCAGCACCTTCATGACGAACATCAGCGACCAGAGCGAGATGGTGCGGCGCATCAACGACTGGCCGTTTACACGGCAGTACGCAGACACGCCGCGCTACTGGTACCACGTGATCCAGCTCGGGTTCTGGGGGCTCGGCCCCGCGATGGGGATCGTGGTCTGGGTCGGGCTGCTGGCCGGGCTGGCGTTCGCATGGTTCGGACGTCGCAAGGTTGACCTCGTGATCCTGGCGTGGGTGGTGCCGTATCTGCTGATCACCGGCTGGTTCGACGTCAAGTTCCTGCGCTACATGGTGCCGCTGGTGCCGTTCATGGTCCTGTACGGAGCGCGCACACTGTTCTGGGTCGGCGACACCCTCGCTGCGATCTGGCCACAGCGCCGATACCTCGTGGCAGCGCCGGCCGTAGTGATGCTCGTCTTCACTGGCCACTACGCGCTGTCGTTCCTCGCCGTCTATTCCGGCCCTCATCCCGGCCACGCGGCATCCGACTGGCTGCAGCAGAATGCCGAACCCGGCGCCAGCGTGGTCCAGGAGCACTGGGAGGAGGGAATTCCGCACAGGCCCGGCATCGTCTTCGTCCACGAGCGCCTCGAGCTATACAACCCGGACAACCTCGACAAGTTCGACCGCATCACCGACACACTTGCCGACTCCGACTATCTCGTCCTGTTCTCGAACCGGCTCTACGGCACCATTCCGCGCCTGCCTGAGCGCTACCCGACAAGCACCGAGTACTACGAACGGCTTTTCGACGGCTCGCTCGGCTACCAACTGGTGTACGCGAACACACGGCCGGTGCAGTCGCTCGGCGTGACCTATCGCGAAGACCAGTTCACGCGCGTCAGCTTCGATCCGCCGGCAGGATTCGAACAGCCGACGGGCAGCCTTCTGACCCTCGCGCCCGGCTGGGCGGACGAGAGCTTTTCCGTATATGACCATCCGCAGGTGCTGGTGTTCGAGAACACGGGCGGCCTCGACAAGGTGTCGATGCTGCGGGAGATCGGCCTCGGCGGCGGCGCAACTCAGGTCAGTCGCGAGGTCGGGCTGCTGCTCGACGACGACGACCTGCAGGAGCAGCGGTCAGGCGGCACATGGACCGACCTGGCGTTCCTGCGCAACCTGCCCGAAGGCGCGAGCTGGATAGTCTGGCTCATCGCAGCCGAGATCTTCGCCCTCTTCGCAGTGCCGCTCGCCTTCGTGCTGTTCCGGCCGTTCCCGGACCGCGGCTACCTGCTCGCCAAGCCGCTCGGGCTGCTGATCGCGGCGACCGTCACGTGGCTGCTGGCGAGCGCAGGGATCCTGCAGTTCGGTTTCGGCGGTGCGTTCGCAGGCCTGCTGGTGCTCGGCGCGCTATCGGCGTTTGCGTTCTGGCGGCACGGCAGCGAGATGAAGGAGTTCTTCAGGTCGCGCCGCCGCATGGTCGTGTGGTCCGAGGTGCTGTTCATCGTCGCCTTCCTGTCATTCCTCGCCATCAGGTTCGCCAACCCTGACCTGTGGCACCCGTTCCGCGGCGGCGAGAAGCCGATGGACTTTGCCTACCTCAACGCCGTGACCCGTTCGAGCGTGATGCCGCCGTTCGATCCGTGGTTCTCGGGCGGATTCCTCAACTATTACTACTTCGGCCAGTTCCTCGTCGCCGACATGATCCGGTTCACCGGCATCGCGCCGTCGATCGCCTACAACCTCGCTGTGCCGCTGCTCTTCGCATTCACCTTCGTCGCCGCCTTCTCGATCGTCTACAACATCGCCTCGCTCACGCTGATCGCGAAGAAGGGCGCGGCCGTCGCATCGCGCGCGCGGTCTCCGATATTCGCCGGCATCATCGCCGGGACGCTGGTCGCAGTCGCCGGGAACGTCGACGGGCTGGCGCAGGTGTGGGACAGGTTCACGACCCCGGCCGGAACGGTCTGGTCGTTTGACTTCTGGCGCAGTTCTCGCATGTTCGAGGGTGGAACCGGCGGAAACGAGATCACAGAGTTCCCGTTCTTCTCGTTCCTGTTCGCCGACCTCCACGCTCACATGATCGCCATCCCGTTCGCGCTGCTGGCGCTGAGCCTCGCCGTGGCGGTGTTCTTGCGAGCATCGGACAGGGAAGCGTTCTGGCAGAGCTGGGGCAGGCTTGCGGTGCTGGGCGTGGCGGTCGGAGCGCTTCGGATCATCAACGCATGGGACTTCCCGACGCAGCTGCTACTGGCAGGTGGCGCCGTCCTGGTGGGCGAGCTGTTCGCGCGCCGCAACGCGCTGACGAACAGGCTTGCTACCGGCGCGCTCAAGTGGATATTCGTCGCCGGGGTCGGGTTCCTCGCCTACCTGCCGTTCCACATCAACTTCGAGCTCTTCAACAACGGCGTGCTGCGGAGCGACTTCAACACCCCGATCGGCACCTACTGGGCCGTCCACTCCGTGTTCCTGGTGATCGTGCTGAGCTGGGTCTTCTTCGAGGCACGTGACCGCGCCCCGGCTGCATGGAAGTGGTACGAGAACTATGCGGTCGAAAACCGCGTGCCGCTGTGGACTGCGCCGTTCGTGCTGGTGATGTTCGCAGCCATCGTCCTCACACTCCTGTTTACGTCGTACAGCACACTCGTCTTCACCGCGCTGATCGCCCTGCTGGTGATTGGTGCAGCGGCGCTCGCATACCGGTCCGGCAAACCCGGAGCACTCTACATCGTCGCTGCCTCCGGCTTCGTCGTGATGGCGATGGCCCTCGGCGGCGGAGTCGACATCTTCACCGTGAAAGACGACATCGGCCGCATGAACACCGTGTTCAAGTTCTACCTGCAGGCGTGGTGGCTGCTGGCGCTGGCATCCGGCTACTTCCTGTGGCTGATGTGGTCGGACGGCCGCTTCTCGATGCCCCGGTTCGGCCGAAACCCCGACCGCACAGGCCCATCGCTCTTCAACCAGGTGTCGGCGGTCTCGAAAACAGCGTGGGCGGGCGGGCTGGTGGTGCTGCTGATCGGCGTGATGATCTACCCGGTGCTCGGCACCAACGTGCGCATCAAGGACCGCTTCGACACGACCAGCGCCGGCCTCGACGGCACGGCCTATATGGAGACTGCGGTCCATTTCGAGCGGTCTATAGATGGCGGGAACGCCTCGCTGACCCTCGCTGACGACCTGCAGGCGATCGAGTGGCTGCAGCAGAACGTGGAAGGCTCTCCGGTGATCGTCGAGGGCCTGACCGACCTGTACCGGTGGGGAGGCCGAGTGTCGATCAATACCGGGCTGCCCGCAGTGATCGGCTGGGACTGGCATCAGCGCCAGCAGCGAGTCAACTATGCCTGGGCCGTGACCGAGCGCAGGCAGCAGGTGGACAGGTTCTTCCGCACCGGGTCGATCACAGAGGCTGTCGAACTGCTGGACCGGTTCGACGTGCGTTACGTCTACATCGGCGAGCTCGAGCGCGTCACCTATCCGCCCGACGGGCTCGACAAATTCGCTCGCATGGAGGCATTCGGGCTCTCGCCGGTCTACTCAGAGGGCGAGGTGACGATCTACGAGTACGCGCCGCCGCTCACCGTCAGCCGATAGCCGTTCCACGAACACTCAGGCGCTATCCTCGTCCGGGATGATCAGGCCGTAGTCGTCGTCGTGCCTGCGGTAGACCACGTTGATCTGGCCGTTCTCCCTGTTCTTGAACATGAAGAAGTTGTGGCCCAGCAGGTCCATCTGCGCCGTCGCCTCCTGCACCGTGATCGGCGGCATCTCGTGCTTCTTTGTGCGCACAAGCTGTCCGAACTCCAGCTCCATCACCTCTTCTTCGGGCTCGTCGACCTCCGCGCTCGAGATCTGCTCTGCGATCTCCGCCTCTAACCCGTTGGCGTTCTCCCGACGACGCTTATTGAAGCGGGTCTTGTAGCGACGGATGCGCCGTTCGACGTTGCGCTGCACAAGGTCGATCGCCGAATAAGGCGAATCGGCGCGCTCCTCGGAGCGGATGAAGCCGCGTTTCAGGGGAATGGTCACTTCAGCGATAAAGCGGTCCTCTTCACGCTTCGTGCCCTCTTTTCGGATTCGAAGGTTCACGGAAACCGGGAAGTTGAAGCGGTCGTCCAGCTTCGCAAGCCGCTTCTCGGCGTACTCCCGCATGGCATCGGTAAGCGTGGTGTGTTGACTGCTGATCGTGAGGGCCATCTGATCCTCCCGTAACCCGGTCGTGAATCGGCCGAAAGGTGGCGGCCACGGCCCTGCTCGGGCGCTGCGGAAGTGGCTCGCCCTCCTCGCCGCATTCTATTCTATGGTCGTGTTCACATCGTCAAGAAATGGCGAGGATGGAGTTCTCGTGAAGGCGGCGATCAAATCGGCGGTCCGCACCGCAACCAACCTGCTGTTTCCACCTCTCTGCGTGCACTGCGGCGCGGAGGGCAGCCTGTTCTGTGAAACCTGCGCAGGGTCGGCGGCTAAGCTTGGGACCGACGAGGTTTGCCGAAGGTGCGCGCTGCCTTCTCGCACCGGCACCTGCGAGGCATGCTTCGCCGAACCGCTGGCGTTGAACAGGGCGGTGGCCGCGTTCATCTACCAGGACGAGGTGCGCGACGCGGTGACCGCACTCAAGTACAGGGACATCCGGGCGATCGCGCCGCGGCTTGCCGGGTTGATGGCGGACGCGCTACCGGAGTCGATGCGACGGGACACTGACGTGATCGTGCCGGTGCCGATATCTGGCCGACGGATGCGCGCCCGCGGCTTCAACCAGTCCGAGTTGCTGGCGAAGAAGATCGCAGAGCTGACGGGAATCGAGGTGCGGACCGACCTGCTGGCTCGGAGCTCAGACGGCGAACCGCAGGCGCGGGCTGAAAGCATCGAGGAGCGAGCAGCGAACGTTCGGGACGCGTTCGAAGTGCCTGGCGCGGTCCATGACTTGAACATGCTGCTGATCGACGATGTGATGACAACAGGCGCGACGCTGAACTCCTGTGCGGCAACACTGAAAGCCGGCGGCGCGAACCGGGTAAGCGCTCTCGTCCTGGCGCGGGAGCTCTAGCTGTTGGCATTCGACAGGCCCGAGATCATCTTCTTCGACGTCTACGGCACTCTCGTGGGGTTCGATCCGCCGCGTGAGCAGATCCAGCAGGCGGCGGCATCACAGTTTGGCATGGAGTTGGACCGCGACGGCATCGACCGCGGCTATCAGGACGCAGACCAGTTCATGGCGGAGCAGAACTCGAGGTCGCCGGTGCGGCTGATGTCGTCGGAAGACCGCGACCGGTTTTTCGCCCGCTACGAGCAGCTGGTGCTGGCCGGCGCGGGCCACGAGGTGGACCTGGATACCTCTGGAAGGGTCTGGGCGAAGGTGCGGGCGCAGGAGTACGGATGGGCGCTTTTCGATGATGTGCTCCCGGGACTGGAGCGGCTTCGTGACGCCGGTTTTCGGGTCGCCGCCATCTCGAACATGCCGATGACGGGCGAGGAGATGTGCGATCAGATCGGGCTGACCGGGCGTGTTGAGTTCGCCGTGACTTCGGGGGATGTGGGGGCGGAGAAGCCGGACCCGCGAGTATTTCGTGCGGCGCTGGAGCGAGCCAGTGTTGCTGCGAACGAAGCGGTGATGGTCGGCGACAGCATCGGCTCAGACCTGCGTGCCGCAGAGGCTGTCGGGATGGGCGCAGTCCTGATGGACCGCTACAACAACCATCCCTGGCACGACGAGCACCCGCGGGTGACGGATGTGCATGGCGTAGTAGACGCCATCAAGCAGATGTAGGTCACCCGTCCCAACCCGCTATCCTGTCCGCCGGCCTCCGACCTGCCAACCGATCACCAGCCACGCCTGGCAATCCACGGTCCACCAGCCACACCTCTCAATCCATAGCTAACCGTCCCTGTCGAGAACAAAAAATGAAGATAGAAAAAGTTGAATCGATGCTCATCGGCGGCGACGTCTCCGCTCCCGGCAACCACATCGTCCGCATCTGGACCGACAGCGGCCTGAGCGGCATCGGCCAGTCGGCCTGCTGGGGTTATGCAGAGGCGGTCGACCAGATGGTGAAGAAGTTCGCCCGCTACCTCGTCGGCAAGGATCCGCTGCAGATCGAGCACCACTGGCAGTACCTGTACCGCATGGGGCCGTTCCGCGGCTCGGCTCTCTCCGGCGCCGTGTCGGCCGTGGACATCGCGCTGTGGGACATCAAGGGCAAGCACTTCGGCGCGCCCGTCTGGCAGCTACTCGGCGGCAAGACGCGGGAGAAGATCAGGCTCCACCTGCTGATGGGCTCCAGCCTGCCCGACGCATCTGACCAGGGCACGACGGCCGATGGCCTCCGCATCAACGCCCGGGCATCGGCTGAAGAAGGCTTCACCGCAGTCAAGATCGACCCGCTGCCAGACGGCTTCCAGTCGATGACACAGTCGCGGCTGATACGCGAAACGCTTGACAACGTGGCGGCGTTGAGAGAGGGCGCGGGCGAAGACGTCGACATCATCCTCGAGATTCACCGCAAGCTGACGCCGATGGTCGCCGTCGCGCTGGCCGAATCGCTCCTTGAGTTTCACCCGCTCTTCTACGAAGACCCGATCCAGATCGACAGCATCATCACGCAGGGCGAGATCGCAAAGCGCACCAGCATCCCGGTGGCGAATGGCGAGCGCATGCACTCGATCTGGGAGTTCCGTGAGCTGCTGGAGCACGGCGGGCCGCAATACGTGCGCCCCGACCTTGGCCTCGCAGGCGGCATCACGCACGTCAAGAAGATCGCGGCTATCGCCGAGTCGTACCACTCGGCCGTCGCGACGCACAACTATCTCGGTCCGGTGCTGACCGCTGCGGCGGTGCAGGTCGACGCCTCGATACCGAACTTCGTGACGCAGGAGTACACGAAGCGCGACGAGGACGAGGTGCACGCCGTGTACAAGAACTCGCTGAAGCGCGAAGGCGGCTACATCGCGGTGCCCGAAGCGCCGGGCATCGGGGTGGAGCTGGACGACTCGAAGATCGACGCGTCGCCGTTCCTGTCGAAAGACCTGCTCAACATCCCGATGAGAGAGGACGGCTCGGTCGGCTACTCGGTGTGATGCGCGGCGTCGCGGTGTTCGGGATCAGTACCTCCTGGCCAGCCAGATTGCCAGTATCGAAATCGACAGGATAAAAGCGACACCAAATCCAAGGAACATACCGAACAGGACAACCATCAATGGATGGGCGTCATGGTTTGGGACCATACCCAGCGCTGCGGCTACGAATGGAGAGGCCAACACGAATAGCATCGCCACTAGTCCACCCAAAATTCGAGATCGCCTCAACAACAACGTGACGACTAGCGCGCTAAACGGCCAGTACAGGAAAGACAACCAGGCGACCAGGGTAGCGAGGTTTGGGCCAGACTCATCCGGTCCCATGACCGTCAGCTACTCGTGGCCCAAGGCGGCTGCGACCGGAACCTGCGGAACCGCGACGCCAGCAGCAGAAACACCATCATCGCTGCGATGCCGAGACCGAGTATCCAGCCTGCGAAGGCCATGAACCCGGCGGCGACGCCGAACGCGATGAAGGTCATGATCCATACGGCCGGGCCGGCCATCGACATGACCGCTACGATGCCGCCTATCACTCCAGCGGGCGCTCGGGCGGCGATAAGCGCCGCGACGACGATCACGAACGCGGGCGGAAACGCCACGCCGATGAGGAATCCGAATAGGATGTCCATCTCAATCAACTCCCGGCCTCGTAGCGCCTAAAATCCGGCGGCGAGGCGCAGTTCTCCAACCACTCAGGCGCGGCCATTCTATAGATGCAGGGCAACTCAATCCAAAACGTGACTGTGATCGGCGCAGGGCTGATGGGCCACGGCATCGGACTGGAGTTCGCAGCGCACGGGCTCAATGTGACGCTGATCGACCGGGACGAAGCGGCGCTGGACGTGGCGAAGAAGCGGGTTGATCTCGGCCTTGACCTGCTGGCCGAGGCCGGGACGCTGCAGCCGGACCGCTTCGACGATGTTCGTTCGAGGATTCGCTACTCAACCGGCGTTTTGGAGGCCCGTTCGGCCGCCGATCTGGTCATCGAAGCGGTCTTCGAGAACCTGGAGCTGAAGCGTCGCTTGCTGGCGGAGGCGGCTTCGACCGCGCCTGCTCACGCCGTCTTCGCCAGCAACACGTCGTCGTTCATGCCGTCACAGCTCGCCGACGCGACCGGCCGGCCTGACCGCTTCGCAATCGCCCACTACTTCAACCCGCCGTATCTGCTGCCGCTGGTCGAGATAGTTCCCGCGTCGGGCGCAGATCAGGCCGCCGAAACACTGCGCCGACTCTATTACAGCATGTCCAAGAAGCCGGTCGTGATCAGGAAGGAAGTGCCCGGGTTTGTCGCCAACCGGCTGCAGGCGGCGCTGGGCAGGGAAGCGGCGGCGCTGGTGCAGCGCGGCATCGCAACGCCGCACGACGTCGATTCAGTTATCAAGCACGGCTTCGGCCGCAGGCTGGCAGTGGCGGGGCCGTTCGAGATCTGGGAGCAGATCGGCTGGGACCTTGTCGAGACGATCGTTGGCGAGCTGTTCGCCGAGATCGACACGTCGACTGGACCTTCGCAGGTGGCGCTGGAGGCGATAGACCGAGGAGATCTCGGCGTGAAGACCGGACGAGGCGTTTACGAATGGGCGCAGGAGAGCGCCGAGGCGCTGCGGCTGAGGATCGGCCGGGCGCTGATCAGGCTGGCGCAGCTTGAGGTGGGCTCGGGAGAGTCCGTGGCGGCGAATAGATCGGCTGCGGGAGTTGAACAGGCGCCTGCGGCGGCCGAACCAGCACATGGTCCTCAGAAGATAGCCGTTGTCGGCGCCGGGTTGATGGGCCACGGCATCGCACTGGAGTTCGCCGCCCACGGCCACGATGTCACCATCAACGACGTGTCCGAGGAGCTGCTCGAGAGCGCGATCGAGCGCTGCGAGTCGGGACTGAAACTCCTGGCGGAGACGAGACGGATCGCTCCCGCGTCGGTGCCCGAAGCGCTCGGCCGCATCACTGCGTCAGCTAACCTGCAGACGGCTGTGCGTGACGCGGATGTCGTGATCGAGGCGACCAGCGAGGACCTCGAACTCAAACGGCGCATATTCGGAGCACTGGACGAATACTCCCGGCCTGATGCGATCCTCCTCAGCAACACCTCGACGTTCCTGCCGAGCACGGTCGGCCGAGACACGAGCCGCGGCAGCCACATCGCGGTCGCCCACTACTTCAACCCGCCGCACCTGCTGCCGATCGTCGAGGTAGTACGCGGACCGGAAACGTCGGACGAAACGGTCACAGCAGTGGTGCGTCTTCTCCAGGCGCTCGGCAAGAAGCCGGCGGTCGTGCAGCAAGAGGTCCAGGGCTTCATCGGCAACAGGCTGCAGGCGGCGGTGTTCAGGGAGGCGCTGCACATCGTCTCGGCCGGTGTCGCTACCGCGCCGGAGATCGACGAGGTCGTCAGGTCGAGCTTCGGGCGGCGGCTGTCGGTCGCCGGCACGTTCGAGCTTCGGGACATCATCGGCCTCGACCTGGCGCTGGACATCGGCCGCCAGATCACGCCGTCACTCGACAACTCGACCACCGTGCCGGAGGTGCTCGCCGAGAAGGTCAGGTCCGGTGACCTTGGCACCAAGACCGGTCGCGGCTTCTACGACTGGACGCCGGAGTCCGCCGAAGCCCTTCGCCTGCGCATCGCAAACGCCCTCGCAGACATGGCCGCGTGGCCTGAAGAATAGCCACGCCGCGGCATGCGGGCAGTGTTAATCTCACTTGCGCCCGAATCCGCCCGCACTCGTCCAAGCCCCGCCTTCCCGCGCAACTAAGGACCACGCACCGTGACCACTCCAGACAGCCCCTATCGACTGCCGCGCACCGTCATCCCGTCCCGCTACGAGATCGCCCTCGAACCCGACCTCGAAGCTGCCAGCTTCACCGGCACAGTCGCCATAGAAGTCGACATCAACGAGCCGGTCTCAGACATCTGGCTCAACGCCGCCGAACTCGAGATCCACAGCGCATCGATCGAGCCCGCGGGCGGCGCAGCCATCGACGCCTCAGACATCTCCCTCCATGAAAAAGAGGAGCGCGCCGAGATCACCCTCGCAGACGCCGTCCAGCCGGGCAGCTACGTTCTGCGCCTCGCCTTCACCGGCATCCTCAACGACAAGCTGCGCGGCTTCTACCTTTCGCGCTTCACAGACTCCGCCGGCGCCGAACGCCTCATCGCAACGACCCAGCTCGAGAGCACAGACGCCCGTCGCGCCTTTCCTTGCTTTGACGAGCCGGACTTCAAGGCGGTCTACGGCGTAACCCTCACCGTTCCCGAAGACCTCTTCGCGGTGTCGAACGGCCCACTCGTCTCTGAGACTTCGGACGGCAATGGCAAGAAGGTCGCCGTCTTCGAAGACACGATGAAGATGTCGACCTATCTCGTGGCGTTCATCGTCGGGCCGTTCGAAGCCACCGATCCCGTCGACGTCGACGGTGTGCCGCTGCGCATCGTCCACCCCATCGGCAAAGGCCACCTCACCGGCTACGCGCTCAGGGCCGGAGCGCACGCTCTGCGCTACTTCACCAGCTACTACGGCATCGCCTATCCGGGCCAGAAGCTCGACATGATCGCCGTGCCGGACTTCGCCTTCGGCGCCATGGAGAACCTTGGCTGTATTACGTACCGCGAGGTGCTGCTGCTGATGGATGACGAGCGCTCGACGCAGCCCGAGCTGATGCGCGTCGCCGACGTGATCGCACATGAGATTGCGCACATGTGGTTCGGCGACCTTGTGACGATGCGCTGGTGGAACGGCATCTGGCTGAACGAAGCCTTCGCCACCTTCATGGCGACCGCGGCGGCCGACGACTTCAACCCGGACTGGCACCGCTGGGACCAGTTCTCGCTCGACCGCTCAGCCGCATTCGACGTCGATTCGCTCGACAAGACTCGGCCGATCGAGGTCGAGGTCAACTCGCCTGAAGACGCCGACGCCATGTTCGACCTGCTCACCTATGAGAAGGGCGGATCGGTGCTGCGCATGCTTGAGCAGTACCTCGGCGAGGACCGCTACCGCGACGGCATCCGCTACTACCTGGACAAGCACCAGTACGCGAACACCGAGACGTCGGACCTGTGGGACGCCATTGAGCACGTGACGGGCGAGCCTGCCCGCAGCGTGATGGACTCGTGGATCTTCCAGCAAGGCTATCCACTGGTCTCGGTGGAGGCGTCCGGCTCGCAGATCACGCTCACGCAGCAGCGCTTCCGCTACACGCCGGTCGAAGGCGGCGACGACACGCTATGGCAGGTGCCTGTGGTGCTTCGCTACTCGTCTGGCGGCTCGGTACACGAAGACCGCGTGCTGCTGACCGAGCGCACCACGCAGGTGTCACTGAACGGCGAGCCCGACTGGCTAGTTGTGAACGCCGGCGGCAGCGGTTTCTACCGCGTGCGCTACTCGTCCGACCTCCTGCAGGCGCTGGCTCCACGCATGCAGACCGAGTTGCAGCCAATCGAACGCTACGGCCTTGTCGACGACACCCGCGCCGCGATGATCTCCGGCGCCACATCGGCCGCAGACTTCCTGGAGTTCGCCAGGGGCTTTGAGGACGAGACCGATCTCGATGTCTGGTCGGTGCTGATGACCGGACTCGGCACGATTCATCACCTTGTCGAAGGCGCGGCTCGGGACAACTTCGAGAAGACGCTTGCAGACCTCTACGGCGCAGCGCTCAGCAGACTCGGCTGGGAGCCGGCTGCCGGTGAGTCCGCACGTGATTCGGAGCTGCGGGGAACGCTGATAGGCGCTCTCGGCGGCGCGGCGCGTGACTCTGAGGCTATCCAGAAGTCCCGTGAGCTGCACGCGAAGTACCTGGAAGACCCGTCCAGCGTCGAGCCGAACGTGGCCGCTGCGGTCACGCGCGTTGTCGCCATGAGCGGCACGGCGGACGACTACGCCGTCTACGTGCAGCGCTTCAAGAACGCATCAACGCCACAGGAGGAGCGCCGCTACCAGACGCATCTCGGCTCGTTCCCGGGCGATGCGGAGATCGACAACACGCTGCAGATGTCGATGAACGGCGAGATTCGCACGCAGGATTCGCCGTATCTGCTGGGCTACGCGATGGCCAACCGCGAGCAGGGCGAACGAGTGTGGCGTTTCGTGGCGGAGAACTGGGACGAGATGCTGAAGGCGTTCCCTGACAACTCGATAGTGCGAATGGCGGGCGGCATCCGGGCGCTGAGCAAGCCGGAGATCGCATCTGAGATCGCGGCGTTCTTCGAGTCGCACAAGGTGCCAACGGGCGAGCTGACGATGCAGCAGCATCTGGAGAAGCTACGCGTCAACGTAGCGCTGAGAGAGCGAGAAGCGGCAGGTCTTGAGAAGCTGCTGGGCGGGTAGATCGCGTCGTCCCGAGCGGGCGCGAGGGACCCGGTGGGCGGGGCGATCGATCTACGCCGCTCTCTAGATCAGCAGCAGCCAGGCTCGCGCCGTCGGAGAGCTTGGCGGTGCGTTGAGCCCCGGCGCTCATCCGGGTACTTCGCTGCCAATCGGGACGAAGGTGCTGGCGGCGTCATCAACGACCCTCCCTCTAACTCCCTCCCAAGCTGGGAGGGAGGATGCCCGTCGTCCCGAGCGGGTGTGAGGGACCCGGTAGGCGGGGCGATCTACCTACGCCGCTCTCTAGATCAGTAGCAACCAGGCACGCGCCGTCGGAGAGTGAGCTTGACGAGACGTTGAGCCCCCTCCCCTCATCCAGGTCCTTCGCTGCCAATCAGGACGAAGGTGCTGGCGGCGTCACCAACGACCCTCCCTCTAACTCCCTCCCAAGCTGGGAGGGAGGATGCCCGTCGTCCCGAGCGGGTGCGAGGGACCCGATGGGCGGGGCGATCCATCTGCGGTCGTCTCTGGATCAGCGGTCACGAGGCACGCGCCGTCGTAGAGCGAACTTGACGAGACGATGAGCCCCTCCCCTCATCCAGGTCCTTCGTTGCCACTCAGGACGAAGGTGCTGGCCGCGTAACCAACGACCCACCCTCTAACTCGCGCCTTGAGGGCACCCGAAGCTGGGAGGGAGGATGTCCGTCGTCCCGAGCCTGTGCGAGGGACCCGGTGGGTGGGGCGATCTATCTGGACTTCTTCACTACGCCCGGTCCCGGCGGAGCCGGGACATTCGTGTTTCCTGAGTGGAGCGTTAGCGGAGTCGAAGGATCTCTGCGAGGGAGACCGGTGTTGACAGGATCAGCTGGCCCCTCAAGAGACCCTTCGACTTCGCTCAGGGAACACGCCCCACCCTCTAACTCCCTACCTGGCAGAGAGGGAGCGCCCCCTCACTCCTTCAGCTCAATCCCGTAGTACTCGATCTCCTCGAACAGCGCCCGCGGGTCCCGCGGCTCGAACTTCAGCACCGGATCGATGTCTGCCCTTTTTATCCGGTCCAGCCGGAACATCCGACCCGCCTTGCGCAGGTCATCGAAAGTCAGCAGATACCATAGCGGCGACTGCACCAGTAGGCCGTGCGGCGCCACCGTCCGCTCAGTGCGGTTTCTGTGGCGGTCCTCGTAACTCAGCCGCAGCGCACGGCCACTCAGAAACGCCTCCTCGCATACGGTGTACACATCCGGATCGATCGGCCCCGCATGCTCCACCGTGACCTCATCCGGCGCCACGCCAACCACAACACGCTCCAGCACACGCTCGAACCGTTCGCGCCTCGCCTCCGGCAGCGACTCCAGAACCTTCGAGAACGCGCTCGAAACCCCCGCGCCCGGCGGCACCGAGCCCGAAACGGCGCTCAGCCGCTGCGACACCCACATCCCGAACAGCTCATTGATGCTCAGCCCCAGCGGAGGCATCGAATACTCCTGGCCGATCTGCAGCCCGCCGCCGCGCCCAGGTTCGCCATAGATCGGCACATCCTGGTCTCGCAGAGCCGCTATGTCGCGGTGAACCGTCCGCTCGCCGACGCCAAAGCGCTCCGCGAGCTCGAACACCGTCACAGGCGCGCGGCGGCTCCTCATGTACTCAACAATCCCGTACAGGCGCTGGAGTCTCTGCAACTCAGGCGCTCCGGGACGTTTTCAGTGTTTCGGCAAAAGGTGACACAGGGCTGTCAGGGTTGAGCAATACGCTCCGTTTCGTGGTTCGTGCGGGCCACATTATCGAACGAAGTTCGAGAACAGGTCTGAGCAGTGTCAGGAGCAGATGAGATGGTTGGAGAACACGAGCACCACGTGCTGGAGCTGGCGACGTTCAAGCTGCAGCCGGGCGTGACCGAGGACCAGTTCGCGGCGGCGAACGAATCGCTATCAGGATGGGCGCGTCGACAGCCGGGTTTTGTGTCGAGGCACCTGTCGTACAGCGAGAAGGAAGAGATGTACATCGATGTGGTGTACTGGGAGTCGCTGGCAGCGGCGCAGGCGGCGGATGAGCTTTCGATGAGCTCTGAGGAGTGCGCTCCGCTGTTCGGCATGACGGTGCCCGAGAGCGTGAAACTAATCCACGCCGGCCCGGTAACAAGCGCGGTGGCCGTCTAGGCGAGGGTTTCGAGGCTACCGTCGTCCCGAGCCTGCGCGAGGGACCTGGTGGGGTGGATGCAGCTGGGTTACGAGTCTTGTGCCCGCGTTAGCGCGTATCTTTGTCATCCCGAGCACAAGCGAGGGATCTGACTGTTCGACGCGGAACCAGTCGAGAGATTCCGGATCAAGTCCGGAATGGCAGCAATCGGTGTGTCGCCCCACCCACCGGGTCCCTCGCTCTGGCACGGGACGACGGACAACGCGCCCCCGGCTTCGTACAGCCGAGGAGCGCGTACTACCTCCTCCCAGCTTCGGGCGCCCGCTTGCGGGCGCGGGTTCAGGGGGAGGGCCATTCGTCTTGTTCTGACCAGGACTCTGCTTTCCGCGCCCGGTCCCGGCAGAGCCGGGACGACACGCACCCTTCGACAAGCTCAGGATGGCGTCACAGCCGACCCTTCCTTTAAGTCGCGCCAGCAAGCGGGCACCCGAAGCCGGGAGGGAGGACTCGTGTTTCCTGAGCGAAGTGAAACGAAGTCGAAGGATCTCTGAAGCTGAGAGCGGTCCTGACAGGACCAGCTGCCCGTACCAGAGGCCCTTCGACTTCGCTCAGGGAACACCCCCTCACCTCACAGCTCGCAGCTCCTTTGCCCGCCAGAACGCCATGCTGCAGAGCGTCAGCGTCAACAGCGCGCCCATCGTCAGCGTCCAGCGCGGCCCGACCGCGTCCGCCAGCGCGCCGCCAATCAGCCAGCCGAGCGGGAACATCTGCACCATCAGCATGAAGACGCTCGTCACGCGGCCTCGAAACTCCTGCGCCACGCTCGTCTGTATCAGCGTGCTCGTCGAAGTCATGAACGCCGCACCCGCGCTGCCCACCAGGAACGAGCCGATCACCGCCACCGCAAGGTTCGGCGCCGCCGCCAGCACCAGCATTCCGGTTGCAACGCTCGTGAACGCCAGGAATAGCAGCCGTGCCTTGCGCACGCTGCTGCCGAACATGACGATCAGCACCGAGCCAACCAGCGCTCCAACTCCGCTGAGCGCCAGCATCGTGCCGTACGCAGCCGCCTGCGAATCCTCGCCTGCAATCCCGAGCTCGTTGCGTGCCAGCAGCGGGATCTGGCCTGGAAAGATGCCAACGAACAGCGAGGTGCTGGAGATGATCAGCAGCCATCTCACGTGCGGCGTCGACCACGCGTAGCTCCATCCTGCGCGGAAGTCATGTACCACCGACCTGCCTTCCAGCGGCGCGATCTCCGGTTTCGTACGTAGCAGCAGGTTGGTCAGGAAACCGGCCGAGTAGATTCCGCCGAGCAGGAAGAAGATCCAGTTCATTCCGACCGTCGCCAGCAGCACTCCGCCAGTGGCCGGTCCGCCGATCTGCACCACGTTCGCTATCGTCTGGTTCATCGACACGGCGGGCATCATGCGCTCGCGGCCCACGACATCCATCACGTAGGTCATGCTTGCCGGGTTGTTGAACGCGAACGCGGCGCCGACGACCGTTCCGATCGGGATCAGGTGCCACATCTCGATGTGGCCGGACGAGATCAGGAAGGCGGTGAGGAACGCCATCGACGCCGCGACGACCTTCGATGCCGCCAGCAGGTATCGCCGGTCGACGCGGTCGACGATCACTCCTGCGTACAGCGCCAGCGGCACC
Source organism: Dehalococcoidia bacterium (assembly GCA_028278465.1). Taxonomy (GTDB): domain Bacteria; phylum Chloroflexota; class Dehalococcoidia; order Lucifugimonadales; family Lucifugimonadaceae; genus JAJCYX01. Next base: position 21,390 of record JANQEF010000008.1, read on the forward strand.
ATGCCTAGCGCCGGAGCGGCGTTCACATAGCCGACCCAGACCGCAGAGCCGGTCTCTTCCAGCGCCAGCCACGCCTGTCCCATCGACCTGAGCTGAAACCCGGTCACCGTAAGCGCGTTGCCGATCAGCAGAAGCTGAAAGTCCCGGATCCGCAGCAGACCAAGCGCGTCGCCGAATGAGAACGACGGCTTCGCAGGCGCGGAGTCGCTGTCAGCTCCTACTGCTGCAGCCGGAGCCGGGTTTGCGGGTGTCTGAGCCTGGGCCATCCAAACTGTCCTGAAAAGAGCTTAATGCAACCGTTGTTGCAATAGCATATACCCTGTCGGCTGTTAATGCAACATTTGTTGCTTTATACTCCCGGATATGAGCACTGACAACAGACGTTCCAGGCCCGGCGGCCGGTCGGCCGATGTTAAGCGCCGCGTCTTCGACGTGATCAAGCGCGCGATGAGGGAGCAGGACTGGTCGACGCTTGCGATCAGCGACATCGCGGAGCTTGTGGGCGTCAACAAGACCACCATCTACCGCCGCTGGAACAACAAGGAACGGCTGATCGCCGACCTGCTCGACAGCATCTCCGACGCCTATCCTAGTCCGCCTGACACGGGCGACGTTGTGCTGGAACTGACGCTTGTCAGCGAATACCTGGCCCGCTTCTTCGAAACGCCCTTCGGCCGATCGTTAGTCACGGCTTCGGTAGCCAGCTCAGAGCCGGCGCTCGAGTCGGCGGTCCGCCGGTACTGGGCTGACCTGCTCGGCAAGGTCGCATGGGTGGTCCGCCGTGCCATCAACCGCGGAGAGCTGAGCACCGACACAGATCCGGCCGAGGTCGTCGAGTCAATGATTGCCCCCATCTACCTGCGCGTGGTCGTGACAGGAGAGGGCGTGGACCGTGAAGCGATCGGCAGGATCGTGCGCAGGGTCCTGGCGCCGAAGCTGGTCTCGGCATAGGCTGACGGCTCACGTTCCTCTGACAGCAGCAGGCGTTATCATGTCGCCGCGATCAGGCCATCCTGACCGGGGCCACCGCTTCGCATTCACTACACTCGAGTTTGCACTCGAGAGCTTCCCACACGCGCCATGACAACCACATCCGCCGCTCCGCTAACCCGCGCACAGCTTCGCTCCCGCATCGAAAAGCTGCCGCGCATGCGCCTCGCCCACCTGCCAACGCCGCTCGAAGAGATGCCGCGCCTGTCGGCCGAACTCGGCGGCCCGCGCATCCTCGTCAAGCGCGAGGACATGACCGGCCTCGCCTACGGCGGCAACAAGGCGCGCCACTACGACTTCGAGATGCCGCACATCCGTGATGAGGGTTACGACACCGTGATCAACATCATGGACTATCACTCGAATAATGCCCGGATGACCGCTGCCGCTGCTAACAAGACCGGCCTGCGCTACGTGCTGATCCTGAAGAACGCAGCTCACCGGAATGTGCAGGGCAACCTGCTCATAGACAAGCTGCTTGGAGCAGAGCTGCACCTGCTGGACCAGTTTCAGTCCGAAACCGCGGACGACTACGCCACGAAGCTCAAGGAGAAGCTTGAGAG
>JANQEF010000259.1 GCA_028278465.1 Dehalococcoidia bacterium
ACTTCAACCCACGCCTTCGGTGTGCGGCCGCGGTTGTACACCGTAATCTGCTCTGTGACCTTATCGCCGACTGAGAACGGGCCGGTTGGGCGCCGAACCCGCACCTCGTCGGCGAACACTCCCGCCGCCAGCGCGCCAACGTCGTCAGCACAGACGTCGCGTCGGTGCGTGAGTACACGGCGGGCGACAGCATCAGCCGCATTCACTGGCTATCGACCGCTCGCACCGGCCGCCTCATGGTGAAGCAGTTCGACCAGGGTTCTTCCAGCCACCTGTGGGTCGTCTTCGACCAGCACGCGGACGCGCAGGCAGGGTCAGGCGAAGAGTCGACAGACGAGTACGGCGCAACGCTCGCCGCATCTGTCGTCGACCGTTACAGCAAGGCGTTCCTGCCGGTCGGCTACTCGGCGCACGGCAGCGAATCCCTCGTATCACCGCCCGACCAGTCGGCCGCTCACCGAGAAAACGTTATGCGCCACATCGCCGCCAGTTTGCCGGTCGGCGACGTCCCGCTGATGCACGCGCTCGGCGACCTCGAACGCGAGTTCAGCCAGTCGACATCTCTCGTCGTGATCACGGCGGCGGACGACGGCGAATGGGTCGACGCTCTCGCCGGCCTGCAGCGCCGCGGCATCAAGGTGAGCACTGTCGTGATGGACCGCGCATCGTTCGGCGGCACAGACAACTCCGCAGCGGTGGAGCGGCTGATCGGCGCTGGCCTGAACACCTTCAGGGTGCATCGCGGCGAATCGCTCGGCCGTGCGCTGAGCTCCCCTGTTGGCAACGATATCCCGTCGCAATCTTTCGCCACGATCCAGCAGTCGACGCCGACTGCCGCCGATGAGATGCCGCAACAGCAGGCGCAGCAGTGGCAGCGCGACGGAGCTGTCAGTCAACAGCAGTCGCCAGAGGTGGCGGATTGAGCACCGCCGCACCAACTATCGGCCCCGGCGGTCTGCCGGGCGGACAGCGTGGAGACGCGCCGCGGTCGATCGACGCCATCGACAGGCAGCGCAACTGGCCGACGTTTCCGTTCGAGGGCTGGTTCAGGCGAGTACCGGTAGAGGACTGGATCACCTTCATCCTGCTCGGCGTCATGCTGGTGTCGGTCGGCTGGGCTGTGCAGCTCGCAGAGTGGGGCGACCTGCCGCCGATCATCCCGACGCTGCTGATGGGCTGGGTCGCCGGCTTCATCGCGTCCCGCAACAACCTGCCCGCCGCTGTCAACATCGTGCTGATGCTGGTGATCGGGTTCGGCGTCATGATGTGGCAGGGCTCGATCCCGGCAGAAGGCGCAAACGTCGCCGAGCGTGCCCGCGATGCCTGGGACCGATTCTGGGCGTGGATCACGGTGGCGCAGGAAGGCGGCATCAGCAACGACTCGGTGCCGTTCTCACTCATGTTCATGACGGCGTCGTGGATCACCGCATACACTGTCACCGCGCTCACTTACCGCGTCCGCAACCCGTGGACGCCTATCGTCCTGCTCGCTGTCGGGCTGATGAGCAATCTCAGCTTCCGCCCGGGCCTGCACGAGCAGACCTTCTTCATCTTCATCCTCGCCTCCATCGCGCTCTTCGCCCACCTGACGGCCGTGCGCCGCATGGACCGCTGGGGCAGGCAGGGCATCCGCTACCCGGTCAGCCTTGCGTGGCTGAGCATGTTCGACGGGCTGCTGTTCGGCGGCATCATCGTGCTGTTCGTGGTCATCCTGCCGGTCTTCGAGCCACGCTCGCAGGCGCTTGACGACGCCTGGGAGGTGCTGAAGACACCCATCGAGGCGCTGGAGGACCCGGCGAACCGGCTGCTCTCCGGCGTGAAGGCTCAGGAAGGCAGCGCCGGCCTGAGCCTCCCTGACGAGGTGCTGACCTTCAAGGGCCAGATAGAGCTGACGGAGGATCCCCTCGCATGGGTGACGTCGCGCTACTCGACCATGTTGCCCGGCCGCGTCTACGACCGCTACGACTCGAACGGCTGGCTCGCGACGGCGCAGATCGTGCGTTCCGTCGAGGCGAGGTCGGAGGTCGTGCCGGTCCCGCAAGAGCTCGGCCGTGAGCGCATCGAGCAGCTGATCCAGCCACTGGTCGACACCGATCTCGTACTTCCCGCCGGAGGTGTGTACAGCGTCGATCGCGACGCACAGGTCGAGTACCTGCAGCCTGTGACATACCGCGTGCCGCTCACCGGCGCAGTCGGCTCACTGGCTGATCTGCCTGACGATGTGCGCCAGTTCGCCTTCGACACGCGCTTCGAACTGCGTGACATGGCGGACGACGACTCCACACTCGGCGATGTGAATCTCAACAACCAGCCGCTGATGAGCGAGTCGGAAGTGGTCGAGGCGCTGACTCCACACATACCTGACGAGCTGGAGATCCGGCTCGATATCAACGGCGACGGCGCAGTCTCAGCGCTTAATGTCACTCGGATCGGCCCCGAAGAGCCGGTCGGCGCCCTGTTCGAAGAGGTGATCCCTGCCGAGCGTCTCTACACCGTCACGACCTATGTGCTCACCGCGGACGACGCCGACCTGCAGATATCCGGCAGCAACTACCCGGGCTGGGTGAAGGACCGATACCTCACGCTGCCCGATTCGCTGCCGATCGAGGTGCGGATCCTGGCTAATCAGATCGTGCAGGCGGCCGGCGCGCGAACGCCGTTCGAAAAGGCACAGGCGATCAAGTCATTCCTGCAGCGGCAGGAGTACTCGCTCGAGATATCTGGCCCGAGCGCGAACCAGGACGGTGTCTTCTATTTCCTGTTCGAGACGCAGTCAGAGCCGTGCCCGTCAGACAACCCGGGCTGCGATCCGACGCGCATCAAGGGCTACAGCCAGTACTACGGGTCGGCGGGGACGGTGCTGCTGCGCGCGGCAGGAATCCCCGCTCGCATGGTGGCAGGCTGGGCGGCCGGCGACTACGTCCCCGCTGCCGGCAAGTTCCTGATCAGAGACAAGCACCGACACGGCTGGACGCAGGCCTACTTCGCAGATTACGGCTGGGTGGACATCGAAGTGACGCCCGGACGGCCGGAGCTCGACAGGGGACAGCAGTTCTCGGTCGAGCCTTCGACCTCCGTGCCTCTGCCTGATATCGAAGCTATCGAAGACGACCCGCTGCTGGGTGAGGACATCGCCGGACTGGAAGAGCTTGCGAGGCAGGCTCGAGAGCTGGCGCTCGCTCAGCGTGAGGCTCAGCTTGCCGCCGAGGGCGACCGGTTCCCGGTGATGGCGGTCGTCATTCCGGCGTCCATCGCAGGCGCTATTCTGCTGATCTATTTGGGCTGGATCGCCTGGCACAGGGGCATGTCGCAGGCCGAGCAGGCGTACACGAAGATGGTTCGCTCGGGCCGTTTGCTCGGCGTGAGGCGGCGCCAGTGGCAGACGCCGACGGAGTATGCCGCCGCGATTGGAGCTGTGGCGCCGGGTGTTGCAGAATCTGCGATGCTGATCGCTATCGAGTACGAACGGGGCCGGTACGCCTCTCCCGAGTCCGTTGACGACGCCGAAGGGCTGCAGAAGCACTGGCGCAGGGTCCTTCGGGGCCTGCTGGGCTACCGCGCCAGGGTTGTCGGCGGCGCAGGGCCGGAGCTTGGAGAGGGTCGCGCCGCTGTCTGATGAAAGGGCAAATGATGCGCTACGACGTTTTCGAGACCGAGATGGGCTGGGTCGCCGCTGTTGCGAGTGAGCGCGGCGTGGTGCGGATGAGTTTGCCTGAGAAGGCTGTTGAGCAGGCGTTCGACCATGTCCGGCCCGAGATCGAGGGCGCTGAGCTTGATCCCGGTGCACTGGCAGATGTCAGGCAACTCGTGCAGGCGTACTGCGCGGGCGGCGACGCCGACCTGACGGAGATCGAGGTCGATATGAGCGCGATGTCGCCGTTTTTCAGGAAGGCGCGTGAGGCGTGCCGCTCGATCCCTGCGGGTGAGACGCGGACGTATGCGTGGCTGGCGGAGCAGGCGGGCAATGTGAGGGCGGCTCGTGGCGCGGGTCAGGCGATGGCGAAGAACCCGGTGGCGCTGCTGGTGCCGTGTCACCGCGTGATCGGCTCAGACGGCGAGCTCCACGGCTTCGGCGGCGGTGTAGGCATCCCTCTGAAAGAACGCCTCCTTCGCATGGAAAGCACGCGGGTGCCGGCGGCGGTGTAGGAGAGGGAAGCCGGCACGTATCCGTTCCCCTTCAAGCTTCGAGTGGGACGCTTGTCGTCCCGACCGCGGGGTACTCGCTTGCGGGTCGAGGGATCTGACCTGCCGACACACGACCACCGGCGAGATTCCGGATCAAGTCTGGAATGACAGATTGCAGGGGCAGACAGAAACGCTGCGCCCGGTCCCGGCAAGGCCGGGACGTCCGTGTTTCCTGAGCGGAGCGTTAGCGCAGTCGAAGGATCTCCAGGTGGGGACTCGTCTTGGCAAGACCGGCTGATGTCACAGAGGCCCTTCGACTTCGCTCAGGGAACACTACTCTCTAACTCCCTACCTCCAAAGAGAGGGAGTATGTCCGTCGTCCCGAGCCTGCGCGAGGGACCCGGAGTGGCGGGGCGACCCACCCGCAAACCGACTCTGGATTAGCGATCAACTGATGCGCGTAGACATCCTGTCCCGATGGTAGCCGGGACGACGCGCACCCTTCCCTTCGACTACGCTCAGGGCAGGCTAGCTCAGGATGGCGTTCTTCCTTCTCCCAGGCAGGAGAAGGCGAAGGATGAGGGAGAAGTGGTCTTGCGTCGATAAGTCAGATCCCTCCGCTTCGGTCGGGATGACAAAAGCCGACCCACCCTCTAACTCCCTCCTTCGAAGGGAAGGAGGACTGGCGGCCGCTCAGGACGCAGGTGATCCCTCAGACTCAACTTCCAGGCGCGGCCGAGACGCCCTCGTACCCGCTTCCTCACGCTGTCGCTGGCGCTCTCGCATCGCCCGTGACTCGTTCTTTGGGCCCAGCCGGACATCGTTCTGGAGAATCTGCAACGCAAGGTCGCTCTGCTCATCCGGCGCCATCAGGCGCACCGGGTAGAGCGAAGGGCCGATAAAACTGGGGTTCGAATCCCGCAGCCGGCAGTTAACGCCCGATGCGCGCAGCATCGAACACCACATCTCGCCGGTGATCTGGTCGGGCGCGGTCACGAACGCGACCCATTTACCGCGTGAGGTCAAATCCCAGCCCTCGGACTCGTCGTCAACACACGCCTGAACAGGCGAGCGAACAGCTTAGCCGATGGCGACAGGCAGCGAGATGTTCTCGGGTCCCAGCAGGTCGGACAGCCTCGTCTCAAGCTCCGGGCACGGGTCCACCGTCGCAAACGGCATGTCCATTGTTACGACGCGGCCGGCGGTTTTGACTTCCAGCGTCACGGCCGATGTGCCCTTGAACTCAAGCAGGATGCGCACAACGTCCTCCAGCCGGTAGCGGTCCTCGGCCGACCGCCCGGTCTCCTCAACCCTGATCCGCACCGATCCGTCGGCGTGCGGTGAAGCGTCTGCAGGCGCAGACTGGTCCTCTGGCGCGACCTCCGCCGGCTGTTCGGTGTTCACGGGTGAAGGTGTAGAGCCGTTTGTGCTTGATTCCATAGTCTCAGCCGGGGTGAGTTCCTTGTTGCTGTTTGGTCTTGAGTGTCCGTTCAGACCGTTCGGCGAGGACACGCCGTTAGCGTGATGGCCACTCGTGACATGCGCGTGCGCGCTAGAAGAACTGTTGCCGTTCGAGAGCGCCGAACCGTTCGCCGCAGTTGAGCCGACATCGCCCGTGCCAGCAGGCGCCGCACTCGAAGCCGCTGCAACCTCCGGCGTTGTGCCTGTGTTCAGCTCGAACTGCTCTGCCGTGTCGATAGCTATGGATATGCGGCCGTCTCGTTCGCGTATCTTGCCGGTGACCGTGAGCCGGTTGCCGTCGTTCCACATGCCCTCCGTGCTCTCCAGCACATTCGGCCACACAACCGCCTCGACCGATCCGTCGAGGAATCGGAACTGCAGCGCCAGGAACCGGTCTCCCTTGCGAGTCGTCAGCTCCCTGATCTCGCCGACTTCGCCGACCGCCTTGACCTCCTGCCCTGCCTTCTCCGCCGTCACACTGCTGGCGAAGACCGTGAACACGTCCGGACGCTCCTGCGCCAGCCGCTGCACCGTTCGTGTGAACTCGGTCTCGGTCAGCTCGATGCCGAGCAGGTCGCGTTCCCACAGCTGCCGCTCGTGCTCCGTCGAGTCATCGACCTGTGAAATCTCGATCTCCGCCATCGGCGTCGGCACCGATTCGCCGAACATGTCGAACATCGACGTCTGGCCCGACTCCCGCAGCCGCGTCTGACGCTGCATCGTTGTCACGATCCGGTCAGCGCTCTCCAGCAGCGCTCCGCGCGGCCCGAACTCGTCGAACGCGCCGGCCTTGATCAAGCTCTCAAGCGTGCGTCTGTTGAAAGCCCGCGCATCGACGCGCCGACAGAAGTCCTCAAGCGACTCGAATGGTCCGCCTGCTTCGCGGGCCTCAATGATCGGCGCGACCGCGGAAGCGCCGACGTTCTTCACCGCCGCCAGCCCGAAGCGGATGCCGCCGCTCTTGCCCTCGACATCCTCGATCGAGAACCCGACGGACGACCTGTTCACGCTCGGGGCAAGGACGACCAGGTCGGCGCGTCTCGCCTCGCGGATGCACTCCGCGATCTTCTCGGAGCTGCCAGAGAAGGAGTCCATGAACGCGGCGAAGTATTCGACCGGGTAGTTGGCCTTAAAGTACGCCGTCCAGTAGGCGATCATGGCGTAGCTGACGGCATGCGACTTGTTGAAGCCGTAGCCTGCGAACGGCTCCATCAGCCGGAACACCTTTTCCGCCTCTTCCAGCGTGTAGCCCTTGGCGGTGGCGCCCTTCACGAACTTGTCGTGCTCGGCCTGCATCACCGACGGGATCTTCTTGCCCATCGCCTTGCGCAGGATGTCGGCCTCGCCCAGCGTGTAGCCGCCGAAGTGCTGCGCGATCAGCATCACCTGGTCCTGGTACACGATCACGCCGTACGACTCTTCGAGGATCTCCTTCAGGTCGTCGTGCGGGTAGGTGATCTCGGCCCGGCCGTGCTTGGCGGCGATGAATGTGGCGATCTCCTCCATCGGCCCGGGCCGGTAGAGAGCGATCATGGCGGCCACGTCACCGACGCTTGTCGGCTTCAGGTCCTTGATATGCCGGCGCATGCCCGCGCTTTCCAGCTGGAACACGCCGAAGGTATCGGCCTCACCGAGCAGACGGTACGCCGGCTCGCTGTCCAGCGGCACGTCGTACACGCCCATCTTCTCGCCGCGGTGCTGCTCGATCAGGTCCACAGTGCGATCGAGAATTGTCAGGTTGGTGAGGCCGAGGAAGTCCATCTTCAGCAGCCCAACGTCCGCCACTGGCTTCATGGCGAACTGGGTCGTCGGCGGAGCATCGTCGTCGCCGCTGGTAGAACGCTGCAGCGCGACGTAGTCGGTCAGCGGCTCCTGCGAGATCACGACGCCTGCAGCGTGCGTGCTGGCGTGACGTACAGCGCCCTCGACGCCGAGCGCTGTGTCGATCACCTTCTTGCTGTCCCCGTCGGACCGCATCAGCTGCCGCATCTCGGGGCTTTCGTCGATCGCGTTCTGGATCGTGACGTTGAGACGTGTCGGCACCAGCCTCGCCAGCCGGTCGCCGGTACCGATGCTCATGCCGAGCGCACGGGCGCAGTCCCTGATCGCCGCCTTGGCCCCGAGCGTGCCGAACGTGATGATCTGCGCAACGTGCTCGCGGCCGTAGCGGTCGACGCAGTAGCGGATCACCTCTTCACGGCGGTCGTCCGCGAAGTCCATGTCGATGTCCGGCATCTCGCGACGCTCGACATTCAGGAACCGCTCGAAGATCAGTCCGTTCTTGAGCGGGTCGACCTGCGTGATCTCAAGGCAGTACAGCACAAGGCTTGCAGCGGCAGAGCCGCGGACCGCAGACAGGATGCCGCGGCGGTTGACGAAGTTGAAGATGTCCCAGCAGACGAGGAAGTAATCGGCAAACTGGGTCTTGTCGATCACATCGAGCTCATATTCGAGCCGCGCCATCACCTCGTCAGACGGCCGCTCAAAGCGCTTCGCCATGCCCTCGGTGCAGAGCGTCCGCAGATAGTCCATTGACGTTTCGCCGTTCGGCGTCTGGAACTTCGGCACGAGCGTCTTGCCGAACTCCAGCTCAAGTTCGCACGACTCTGCGATCGCCAGCGTGTTCCGCACCGCATCCGGGATCTCTGCCCACTGCGCCGCCATCTCTTCGCTGGAGCGGATGAAGTAGGTGTCGTCCTCCATGTGTAGACGGTTCGGGTCGTTGATTTGCGAGTTGGTGACGATGCAGGTCAGCACGTCCTGCTTCGGGCCGTCTTCACGGTGCACGTAGTGCGAATCGTTCGTCGCCACCATCGGCAGGCCGTGCTGCTTGCTCAGCTCCACCAACGCCCGGTTGATCTCCACCTGACCGGGCACACCCTCGTGCATCATCATCTCGAGGTAGTAGCGGTCCTTGAACACCTCGTGGTACCAGCCGATGGTGTCCTTGATCAGCGAATCCGCGCCGTTCTTGATATTGCGCGCCAACTCGCCCGAGGGACAGCCAGACAGGACGATCACGCCCTCGCTGTGCTGCTCCAGGATCTCGCGATCGAAGCGCGGCCGGTAGTAGAACCCTTCGAGGTGGCCTTTCGTGACAAGGCGCAGGATGTTCTGGTAGCCGGTGTGGTTCTGCGCCAGCAGCGTGAGGTGATACGGGAACCGTTCGTTCGAGTTGCGCTCCGTGCGCGGCCCCGGAGCGACGTAGCCTTCGACGCCGATGATCGGCTTGACGCCGACCTTTTTCGCGGCCTGGTAGAAGTCGATCGCGCCGTGCACGTTGCCGTGGTCTGTGAGGGCGATGGCAGGCTGTTTAAGGTCAGCGGCGCGCTTCGCCATCTCGGACAGGTGGCTGTGACCGTCGAGAAGGCTGTATTCCGAGTGGTTGTGAAGGTGTACGAACTCGGTCAAGTGCTGAGCTTCGGTGCTGGTTGCGGCACGCGGCACGGACATGCCGCCGGCCCGGTCCGGGGCCGTCTGAGGCGCGAACCCCGACTATAGCGCGACAGGGCTGATGAGTCGAGTGCCGATGGATGTTTGCAGGGCGATATATGGGGATTCGCAGACGTCAAATCGCAAGGTGTTGTGGTGCAAAGTAGCGGAAACAGGTGGCGGTTTGGTGTGAACACAAGTGGTCACGGCAAATTTGTCATTCCGACGGAATGGAGGAATCTGGCCTATCAACTGGGCGAGTTCGGCGAGATTGACACCTTCGTCCTGAGCGGCAGCGAAGGACCTGGATGAGGTGTGAGGCCCAACACACCACCAGGCTCCCGCTTCTCCAGTGAGCGCTGATTCAGCGGCGACCGCAGACAGGTCGCCGCACCACCCCGGATCCCTCGCACCGGCTCGGGACGACAGACATCCTCTCTCCCCTTGTGGGAGAGAGTTAGAGGGAGGGTCGGTAGTGCCTTGGTAGGGGCGCCGCTTGCTGCGCCCGGTGGCGCCAACGGCGTCACGAACTGTCGTCTTGCCCTGCACAAAGCCAATAAGGAAGGGCGGGTAGCATTTGTCATCCCGACCGCGGGGTACCCGTTTGCGGGTCGAGGGATCTGACGAGCCGATGTGAGATCACTTCTCCCTCATCCTGCACCTTCTCCCGCTGGGAGAAGGAACGTCCCGGCTGCCAGCGGGACCGGGCCCGTCACGTGGCTGCTGGGCGCTGATCTAGAGTTAAGTCACAGGTGGATCGCCGCACCACCCCGGGTCCCTCGCACGGGCTCGGGACGACAGACATCCTCCCTCCCAGCTTGAGAGGGAGTTAGAGGGTGGGTCGATTGTGTTCCCTGAGCGAAGTCGAAGGGTCTCTCGAGGAATCAACCCGTCCTGTCAGGACCAACTGTCCGTGCCGGAGATCCTTCGACTACGCTGCGCTTCGCTCAGGAAACACGGTCGTCCCGATCACATCGGGACCGGGCGCAGCCGGGTGCCCGCTTGCGGGCGCGCCCCTACCAGTATCGGCAAACCTCAAACCCCCGTCTCACCGCCATCGCCGGGGGCCGGCACCGTATCCACTGGCATCGTCTCTGTCGGCGCTGGAGCGGAGAGCCAAACCATCACGGTGGCGGCGATCACCAGCAGGATGATCACCCAGAACCAGTTGAACGCAATGTCCGAGCTCGACCGCTTCCTCGTGTTGTAGACCTCTGAGTCCTGCACCACGTACGTCCCCAGCCACTTATCGTGCCACGTGCGGCGTTCCGGGTCCGAAAACGCCGCCCAGAACCCCGCGCCCAGCACCAGCAAACTGATCCACGACGCCATGAAGCGCACGAACATCTGGTAGAAGCCGGCCACATCGCCGTTCTCACGCACCACTCGCAGCCTGAACACCAGCGCGCCCACATCCTGACCGCGGGTGAACAGGAAGAAGTTCGCCATCAGCCCGATAGTCCCGATGATGGTGCCAAACGGGGCCAGCACACTCCCAATTGCAAGCGGCAGTACCGCCGAGATGCCGAATGCCCGAGCGCGCTGCGGGAACTCGGCGAGCGGAGTCGGCAACTCATCTGGCGAAAGCTGGCCGCCTTCGCCCTCCTCCGGCAACGGCGGTAAACCGCGTTCTCGCCTGAACCACGGCTGATCCTCATCGCCCGGCCACACCGGCGGGAGCTTCCTGTCGTCCCGGGCCCGGGATTCCGGCGACCTGACCGCATCCACCCATCGCTCGTCAGACTCCTCAGGCTCCTGTGGCCGCGGCTCATCGCCCTCTCTCACCGGAGGCACATACGGCGGAGCGATCTCATCTTCAGGTGCTTCGGCAACACGCCCGCGTTCCGGCGGGCTCGCAGGCTCGGAATAGATCGCTCTGCGTCGAGCGCCGCCCAGCAAGACCGAACGCAGGTCCGGCTCGGCGTCCGGCCCCTGCTCGCCGGCTCCCTCGCGTGGCCGGTTTTCGTCTTCTTGCTGGTCAGTCATAGGTGAAATGGAAGAGATGGAACAAGATCGGCCTGTGAGGAGTCTTAACCCAGAGGCCTTATGGGGAACGTCCGCTCTGGCTTGCGGACGGCGTTCAGACGCAGCACGTGATGGAAACTCGTACTTATTCCGGCCCGCCCGGTGCTAGAGTCCTTGTGGCAGGGCATACTCGATGGGTCCCGAATCGCCGCGCAGGCCCGGCTGCTCCGCCCTGCACGCAATCTATCTTCTCACGAGAGGCCAGCCGATGACGCAGCAGAGGATCGGTGCGAACCGCGGACAAAAGATACTTGTAGTTGACGACGAATCGACTTCAGACCTGATGCGCTCGGTGCTGCGCCGCCTGGAGTCCGACGGCTTCCGTCCGATCATCGTCCAGCCCGAAGGCGGGATGGCAGACGGCCGACAGTACGAGACCGAGGCGCTTTTCGCCCTCGAAGACGAGCGTCCCGCCGCAGTGCTGCTCGACGTCCGCTTCGGTGAATACGACGAAGACCGGTTCATGGGCCTCAACATCCTGAAGAAGATCGTCGAGCGCGACCCCGCCATGCCGGTGCTCATGTTTACGCAGTACGCGCAGGGTCCGTATCGTGACACGGCCGTCGCTGCCAGCCTCTCCGTCAGCGCGCCGGTCGATTTCATAGACAAGCTCGCCAGCCCCGACGAGGTGCTGCTCAGGCTGCGGCGGCTGATCGGCTCAGCGCCCGAGAACGTCAAGATCGGCCAGCTATTCGAGCTCGACGCCTCGCACGGCATGGTCTACTGCTACAACGGCGAAGAGCGCAGCCATGTGCGCGAGATCCAGGGGATGAAGTTCGAGATCCTGAAGGAACTGGCCACCGCCTACTTCCGCAGCGAAGCAGAAGTCGTGCCGTTCTCGCGGCTCGAACGGTTCTCCGAAGGCGAAGACTCCCGGGCGTCACTGCGGGTGCGCATTCGCGAGATCAAGGTGGCGCTCGGCAAGGCGGTCAACCGCGACTTCGGCGCCGACGAGCTGATCATCAACATCAGGAACCGCGGCTACAGGCTCTCGCCTCCCAGGGTCCCGAGCAGCCAGGCGTAATCCCAGGGTTGAGCGGATGCGACGCACGCCTCGTGACATAGCCCGCTATGCAGGTCTTGCCGCGGCAGGAATCGGCGTCCTGCTGCTGATCATCGGGCCGTTCGTCGGCGAGTCGATCAGTCCCGGCACCGTCCTCACCGTCGAGCCGGTCAGCTACGCCGGCGCCATCACGCTGATCCTCGGCCTAGCGCTTGTAGCAGGCACCTATCTCTACAGGCGCAGCCGTGGCTCGAACGGAAATCCTGGCTCCGCCAGCTGGAGCAAGCTGACACAGGACTACTTCGACACCTTCTCGCACGACATGGGCCGACCGTTCCGCCGCATCCTCGGCAAGGAGCGCGAGGTGCGTGCACGTGTCGAAGAATCCGGTATCGAGCTGCCGGAGTCGGTGCAAGGCCTGATGGACGAGATCGAGCAGCAGGCGCCGAGCTTCCGCCTGATGCTGGACAACGTGCGCGTGCTGGTCGAACTCGAAGACCCGAGCGCTAAATCGGTCATGGAGCCTGTCGACCCGGCCGGCATCGTCCGCAACATCGCCGACCGCTACTTTGCCATCGCCGCCGAGCAGAACATCGACCTGTCATGGTGGGCGGAGCCGCAGGAGTTCGGCCTCGTCTACGGCGACGCGGCTGCGATCGACCACATCGTGACCAACCTTGTCGACAACGCGGTGAAGTTCGCCTGCGACACGGTCGAGATGCGGCTGACACGGAACCCGACGCACTACTACATCAGGGTGTGGGACGACGGTGAGGGAATTCCGGAGTCTTTCCTGCCGCACCTGTTCGACCGCGGCTGGACGCCTGCGCTGGCGGGACGGCAGGAGAAGAGCAGCTCGGGTCTCGGGCTCTACATCGCACGCACGCTGTGCCGCCGTTCGGGCGGTGACCTGGCCGCCGAATCGGCTACCGCAAGGAACGGGACGGCGGGCTCAGACTCATCTGCGAGTGAGGGTAACGGTCACTACACCAGCATGACCGTGATGCTTCCATTAGGAGAACGGCCGGCCTCCGGCCCCGAACAGGATGGCGCAACCCGGCAGCGATAACGGCAACCGCCGCGGAAGCGGCCAGCGTACAAGTAACTCAGAAGTAACGGACGAATGGACACGGTTGGTGCCGGGGATCACCGCGGCTCGCACCGGGCCATCGACCGATATCTGCGATGTGACGGCAGGCGGCGGCGGTAAAGCTCCCACTCTGCCATATCTGCCGGGAGCTGTTCATTGAGGCTCGCCTGGGCCAAATACCCTGGTATTGCGCTGGCGCTGTTCGCGCTCGCGGGGGCGGCCGCGTGCGCTCAGGCCGCGCCACGCCACGAGCCCACAGCTACTCCGGTCCCCGAGCCAACTGCGACGCCAACTCCGGAGCCAACAGCAACTCCGACGCCCACGCCCTCACCGACGCCTGTCGTCACTGCGACAGCCATCCCGGTCAACAACACGCAGCCCGAGCCAACCGTCGAGCCGACGCCCGTCGGCACCGCGACAGCCATCCCGGTCGACAACAACACGCAGACCTACACGCTGTCGCTGCAGATCGAAGGCATCAGCGAAGAGAGCATCGTCTACGGCGACACCATCGTGCTCAGGGGCCAGACAACGGCCGATGCCATCGTCTCCGTGAAGGGCGTGATCGTGCCGGTAGACGAGACCGGCCGCTTCGAGGTGCCGCTCCGGTTGACCCACGGAGGAAACCGCATCGACGTCGTGGCCAGCGACCTCGATGGCAACCAGGTGAGCGCATCGTTCTTCGTTGTGTCGATACAGGAGGAGCCGGGGGAGGGACAGGTATGAAGCAGCTATTCCTCGCTCTCCTAGAACGAGCCAAACGGCTCATCGCCCCGGTTCAGCTACCGGAATCGGGTAACGGAGCAGTAATCGCTCCAGTTGGAGTATGGAACTTGAGGGGACCTGCGCCGGGTGAGGCCGGCGGCACTTCGGGGTCTACACATATGTCCAGCCAGTATCAGGAAGGCGCAACGACCGGGCGCATCAGGCGGTACGCAGCAAAGACCGCAGCGGTGCTCACGGCGATTGCGCTCATAGCGGCAATATCGGTGCCGACACTCGGCACGAGCACCGGCCGCGCTAGCGCCGACCACGCACCGCTTGAAGCCATCTTCGGCACCGTAGTCGCCGTATCGCCTCCGGACTCGATCACCGTGGCGACCGACTCGGGCGTGCGGACCGTTCTCGTGCCTGGCAACGACGTCTTCACAGGCGACATCACGGCGGTCGATGAGATCTCTGAAGGCGACCGCGTCGTCGGCTCGATCCATGTCGATGCGAACGGCATCACGACCGCAGATAAGCTGCTGATCGTTCCTGACCTTACGAAGACGGTCACTCGACACATCCTCGGCGTGATCCTCGACGCGCAGGACGGCGTGATCGTCATCCAGGACCGTGACGGCAACACCATCAACGTCGACGTCCCGGCAGGCATAGACATCCCGCCGGTCGGCACCGTTGTGACGGCTGTTGCGCAGCTCGACCGTGCGACTGGCCTGCTCAGGGCGCAGGCGTTCGACAGGGTCGAGGACGCCGTACAGCGCATCCAGGACGCCAAGGACCGCGTCACCGACTCCGATCTGAAGGACGAGTTGGAAGATCTGCTCGAGCGGGCTCGTGACCAACACCTGAGCGCGCTGGAGAGGGCCCGTGAAGGGCTTGAGCGGGCGCAGCAGGCTGTCTCCGCCGCTATCGCAGAACGTGACAAGGCGCAGCAGAGGCTGGCCGAGGTCGAGGCGCAGTTCCACGACCTGCGGCAGCGCTATGTGCAGGAGGCGAGCGACCGCAACGAGCGACTGCCCGAGTTGCGCACAGAAGGAACGCTGGACCACGACGAGGACGAGTGGGCGGAACCGTCGGGCACCTTTTCGCTGGTCCCGCGCATCAACGACTCTTCAGACAGCTTCACACGGACATTCACCCGCGACGAGAAGACGCTGGCGATAGTGCCTGTCGAGCTGCGGGAGACCGACCCGGCGACGCCGGCGATCACAACGACTATCGCCCGCAGCGTTGCGCTGCCGCTGAACGAGGTTAAGAGCCTCATCCCGTCGGGCTCGAGAGTGATCGTGCAGTACGACCCGAACACCGAGCCTGCGCGGGCGACGCTGATCACGGTTCTGCCGCCCGAGCTGCCTGACGCCATAGCTGAGGCGCTCGAGCGCGAGCGGCTGCGCTCCATCAACGGTTTCATCACGCTGGTCGAAGAGACTCCAGACCTCGAAGAGACGATCGGCGTGGTGGTCGTGACCAACCGCGAGCACGACGTGAAGGTTGCCGCCAAGGTCACGCAAGACACCGAGATCGTCGTCGACGGTGAGAAGGCCGGGTTCGGCGAACTCGCCGCCGGCATGTCTGTCGAGATCGAGTTCGACGAAGCCTCGGCTGAGGCCGACGGGACCGCGTCGCAGGTGCTCGAAGGCAGGCTGAACGCGCTGCGGATCCGCGCCACGTCTGAGATCGACGACAACGAGGTTCACGTCGCAGGCGTCATAGCGGGCCTCGATCCCGAGACCAGGACGGTCGGCATCCTGACGCGGGACGGCGATGTTGTCAGGGCGGTCGTGCTGGACGACGCGGTCATATTCAAGAACGGCGCGCAGGCGCGGTTCGCCGCGCTCGAGGTCGGCGACCTGGTGCTCGACGCCAGCCGCCTCAACCGCGGCACTCTCGTCCTGACCCGGCTCGTCGTGCAGTCGCCGCAGGCCGTCACCTTCACCGGCGCCATCACCGGGCTCGACCGCAACCCGGACCGGCTTACGGTTGCGACAACGAACGGCCGCGTGCTGGTGATCTTCGT
>JANQEF010000018.1 GCA_028278465.1 Dehalococcoidia bacterium
GTTTCCAGCGGTTTTTCAGTAGCGCCCCACGTGTAGCCATCTGGTCCGCTGTGCTACGATTTTCTGGTTCCGGCTCTTACTGAGACGAGATCCGTGGCCGCCGCTTCCGGCAGGTTTCAGCGGGATGCTCAGAGCCTGGTTTGTCGGGGCTGTAGCTCAATTGGGAGAGCGCTTCAATGGCATTGAAGAGGTAGCGGGTTCGAATCCCGCCAGCTCCACCAAGATTCTCAAATCACGACGCGATCCTAAACGCCGCGACGTGTTCAGCGAGTTGAGGTTGCTCTCCAGTTGATCTCGAATATCCGGTATTCGAAGAAAACTGTGGTGATGCTGTAGACCGACAGCACGAAGTAGAGACCTACAACGCTCCAGTACAGCACCGGGTGTGTGGCTCTCTGCACCGTCTCCACCAGGAACACGCTCCTAGTCCTGATGGCGTGCCACGTCCACCACAGGAACAGTAGACCGAAAGCGAACTCTCCGAAATCGAGCGCAAGCGCCGCAAGAACGAGCACCAGCGCCGCGATGGTTTTCCAGAGGATCGGCCGGGGCGCTGCTGATGCAGTGCTTTTGACCGGTTTCTGCATGCTGGCTTTGCGCACCAGGAAGTGGCCGCCTTGCTGATCGGCGAACATTGAGCCGTTGCTTATGTCGTGCACATAGGCTCCGCCGAGCGCTTCGATTTGTGACCTGAGCGCATCCATGTCAGCGCCAGCAAACACCGGCATCCAGTAACTCTTGCCGTCCCTGACATCGTCGGGATGCTCTTCCATGGTCGCGATGACTTCGCCGCTGGCATGGACCACATCGAACACGCCGGGTTCACGGGTCTCAGCAACCTCCCAGCCGAAGACGTCTTTGTAGAACTCCTTCACCAGGTCGACGTGTTCCAGGTGGTGCACGTTCCAGACCGGCCGGCCATGCCCGTCATCGAATCGACCGTTTAGATCAGGGCCCTGGTAGACGGTGAAGCCAGCGCCGGACGGATCCCTTATCAGGGCGATCTGGCTCTGCTCATCAAAGGGGATCGGCTCAACCTCTACGATCACTCCCTCGTGTGAGCGGGCCCTTGCAACCGTCTTCTCGATGTCGTCAACGCGAACGTACGACATCCAGAAGCTCGGCATGTCCATCTTCTGCAGGTATTCGGGCATTACGAATACTGCTGCAACCGGCGTATTTACCTGGTGCGCAATCTGATACGCACCGCCCATGGACTGATCAGTGGTTTCGTGAAATTCCCAGCCGAAGATAGTGCGATAGAAGTCTTTGCACTTGTCGACATCAAAGGTCGACAGATCAGTCCATACAAAGTTGTTCATGTTGGGATCCAGGCTGAATTACCAGGATTGACAACTGGCGTTGACTGCTGTGGCGGACATGCGAGAAGAACCTCCGACGGCGCCGGCACGCATCGCAGATCACCGAATGACCCCCGACTGTGAGCGCCTGTCCGCGCCACCGAACCTTGCCAGGGTCGCCGCCCAGACTCTACCTGTCGCGCATGACCGGTAGGAAGCGAGCCGCAACACTGTAGTCGAGAGCCAGAGCCAACGCCGCGTAAGCCAGACGGAGATTGCATTTTCGAAAGGTGAGATTGATCAGTGGTTCAACCGTGAGATGCGGCAGCAGCTGCATCGCCACTGGCTGGTAACGGACAATGGAGCTACCCTCCGTAGCCACCGCAACACCAGACAGAGGACACGCCAAATGGCACCGGCTCATCAGCCCCTGGACCCCGAAAACCCGGACATCCTGTACGGCTCCACCAGTTCCCTCTGGGACGGCCGCCATCCGATCGAATGGGGCATCAAGCGCATCGCCGCGCTCGGCCTGCAGGGGATCGAGCCGTATGCGAAGCAGATCGAGAACCACCGCGCCAACCCGCTGGCGCTGAAGGAAAAGTTCGACGAGGCTGGCGTGACGCTGATCGACGTCTCAAACGGCGCGCAAGGCCAGTCGACCAACTTCATCGACCCGGAAGAGACGCCGAAGACGATCGCCGATCATGTTGCATTCGCCCGCGACTTCCTCGAGCCCTGCGGCTGCGACCTGTGGAAGTGCAACATGGGCGCTCGACCGCCCGATCCGACTACGGACGATCAGCTAAAACGGCTCGCCGACACGCTGAACGAGATCGGCCGCCAGACGATCGAGATGGGGATCAGGCTGGCGCCGCACCCGCACATCTGGGGACCTGTGGAGCGTGAGCACGAGGTGCGGGCCATGCTCGACCTGACCGATCCAAACTACGTCTGGTTCACTCCCGACACGGGGCATCTGACTCTGGGCGGCATGGATGCTGTGCAGGTGATGAGCGACTACCTGCCGCGCATCGCCGAGGTGCACCTGAAGGACACGTACGCGAAGTACCGCGAGAACACGGCGACGCCGACGCGTGAGCAGCATGCCGGGGCCAGCGTGTACCACAACATGGGTGGCGGAGGCGTGGATTTCCCGGCGGTGATGAAGCTGCTAAGGGACGGCCGCTACAAAGGCTGGGTTGTGTTCGACATGGACGGCCCGCGGGAGGGCGATGACGGCTTCGACGCGATCGGCGGCAACATCGAGCTGGCTATCGATGACTACCTGGCGCACAACGTGAACTACCTGCGGGTGATCCTGGGCGTGAAGCTGCCGCCGTTCGATTGAGCGGGATAGCTCACATTCGCCGTTTGCCTCGCCGTGTCCGCCAACGTCTCGCCGTCCAGCTCTATCCGCCTCTGGGGTTACCGTTCTAGTCGTAGCGGGCGGAGTGCGGGTACAGGCAGATCATGTCACGGAACCCTTCGATCTCCCACTCCTCCCTGGAGGGGACAAGGGCGTATCTCTTTCCGAACCCGCATCCGCCGATGCGCTTGAGAAGGGTTTTCTCACCGGGGTAAGAGGCGTCTGGCTGTGACACCAGCTTTGTCACGACGTAGTCGGAAGACTGGCTGGCGCAGTCCGTCAGCTGAACCTGCTCGATGTGCTGCCCTTGCCCTGGCTCTGATGCGAAACTCAGGCAGTCGTCTTTCTTCAGCCTCGTCGTATCGATCAGCTCGCCGAACTGAATGCCTTCGGCGGCTCGCGCTGTCGCCTCAGCCTTCTCCGGGAAGAGTATGGCAATGGAGGTCTCTATCGGCTCCGGCTCGTCTTCGTCCGATGCTGAGTACGCAGTTCCGCAGGCGTTGATGGCCATCGCGGCCAATGTTGTTACCAGCAACAGTACTGGCAAGCGCGTCTCGATCATGATCTCTCACCTCTGGTCGTTTATTCGACTCTCTGTTCTCAGAATGGAGATCAAGTCAGGAGAAGACGAAGATCAAGGACGCAATCGCAGGTTTGATTCAGGTGTGCTTCGTTGTTGGTGCCGCTCGGCGCCGGACCTGTCCGCATTACGGATTCGACAAGGGGCTAAACGGACGAGCGGCAGATCTACTGCAACACGAAGCGCAGGATCTGGCGTTTGTCATCAGGATCGGTTTCGGACCCGTAGGCCAGCACATACACCTCGCCGTCCAGGCCCTGGCCGAACGTCCCGATGAAGTGCCGTGTGTCCATGAGCAGCTTTGCGCGCTGCTTTGAGCCGTCGGCGTTGCGAATGATCCAGATCCTGCCCGAGCAGTAGTCTCCGTAGATGTAGGCGCCGTCCAGCGAAGGCACTCGATCGCCTCTGTAGACGTATCCGCCGATCACCGCGCACCCGTCGACGTGAATGTAGGTAGCGACCGGGTCGATGAAGCCGGTCTCTGCGCAGCCGGTTTGCGGCTCGAAGCAGCCGTAGCCCTCACGAGTGTTCCAGCCGTAGTTGCCGCCACGGACTATGAAGTTGACCTCTTCGATGGCGCGCTCGCCGACGTCGCCGGCCCACATGTTGCCGTTCGCCCGGTCGAAGCTGAAGCGCCACGGGTTGCGCAGCCCGTAGGCCCAGATCTCCGGCGCTTCGCCTCCTGCGGCGAACGGGTTGTCAGGCGGAACGACGTACGGCTCGTCCGGAGTGGTGACGTCGATGCGGATGATCGTGCCGTAGATGTTAGAGGTGTTCTGACCGTGGCCCTCGGGATCACCTATGTCGCCGCCGTCCCCGAAACCTGCGTACAGGTAGCCGTCTGGCCCGAACTCGAGCATCCCGCCGTTGTGGATGTCGCCGGGTTGAGGAAGTTCGAGCACGATCCGCTCGGATTCGAGGTCCAGTGTCCCGTTCGGCGCAAATCCGAACTCCGACAGCACAGAGCGACGGGGCTCATCGGCCGTGTAGTTGACGAAGAGGCGGTCGTTCCCGGTGGACTGGCCGAACTCTAGGTGGACCGCGAAGCCGAGCAGCCCCTCCTCGACGCCCTCAGTGAGGACCCTGTCGGTTATGTCGAGGACGATCCGCGCTGCGCCGTCTGATGCGTCGGGACCGCCGGTGAGCTCGATGATGCGCCCGTCCTGCTCGGAGATGAAGAAGCGGCCGCTGCCGTCGGGCGCCTCTTCGAAGTGGGTCGCCCTGTCGGGCGCGTACCAGGTGAAGACGGGCTCGAGCGTGATTTCGGCCGGCCCGGGAGTTGGCGTCCGGGTAGGCGCGGGCGTCGGTGTTGGGGATGGTGTGGCGGTCGGACGAAGTGTTGGGGTTGCGACCGGTGTCGCGGTTGCGGGCGCCGTTGTTGGAACGTCGGTCGTCGGAGTGGCTGTACCGGAACCGGCAGCGGGATTCGGCTGGCCAGAGCCGCTGCCGCACGCAGTCAGTACGACCGTAACTATGGCGAGCAGCAGTACGGCGGTCCTGTTTGTGATCGTTTTCAACTCTGGCGTTCGGGTCGCATGTTTCAGACGATGACCTAACGCACGGTAGCGGGCCGCATGAGTCTGTCCGATGGGGTAAAGCGTCACCGTACAGGTGTACAAACCGGCAAGAGCCACGGCGCAGGTCTCGGTCCGGCTGGTAGGGGTTTGCTTCAACCCCCAGGCGCTGAAGTACCCTTTCGGTCGTATACCGAACAGGCTCGTTGCTGGTGAACGGTCGCGGCGTACGGAAGATGTGGCGACTGAGGCAAAGATGAACTTGAAGTGGCAGAAAGTGGACGCTGTACGGTGAGACCTGCGCAGGTCAATCAAGGCTCGCTACGGCCGGTGGCCGCCGCCATGCTGGCGACAGCCTTTCTCCTCGCCGCTATCGCCTGTGGATCAGATGCCGCGACGCAGCAGAACATCTTCGATCCAACGCCTGTTGTAGCGCCGCCGCTGGACATCTCCATCGCCGCCGTCGAGCTGGAAGAGATCGTCTTCGACCTGTTCGACGGCAGCTACGTTCCGTACCCCGATGCGTCGACCGGGCTCATCGCCGAGCTGACCAATGCGATCCCGCCGATCTACGCTCCCGAGTACGGCGATGTGGGCGAGGGCAACTGGCTGCGGGACAGCGAGCTGGTGATCGGCTACACGGCTGGAGACGAATCGTTCGCTTACCCGATCAGGATGCTCAACTTCCACGAGCTCGTGGCGGATGAGATCGGCGGCGAGCCGCTGCTGGTGACCTACTGACCGCTTTGCGGCAGCGGCATCGTGTATAGCCGCAGAGTGGACGGGCAGACGCTCGATTTCGGGAACACCAGCGCGCTCATCGAGAACAGCCTGGTCATGTTCGATCACCAGACCGGCTCGTACTGGTACCAGGTCAACGGCACCGCCATCGTCGGCGAGCTGACGGGCCGGGCGCTGGAGCCGCTGGCGTCTGTCACGGTGCCGTGGGGCACGTGGCGGGCCGAGCACCCGGACACGAAGATCCTGAAGCGTGAGCAGCGTGTCCCGGGCGACTACTCGTACCTGCAGGACCTGTTCCGCGGGTACGAGGATGTGGTCAACGCCGGCGATTCGAGCTTCCCGCTGCCGTACGAGCGGGTTGGACGTGAGCTCAGGCCAGCCGATCTTGTGCTGACGGTGGAGATCGGCGAGGAGAAGCGGGCCTATCCACTGGTGCTGCTCGGCGACGCAGCGACCAACGACGAGGTTGGCGGCGAGCCGGTTGTCGTGTTCTCGCAGGCTACAGGGCCGCTCGGCAGCGCGTTCTCCAGAGAGGTGGGCGGCCGGACGCTGACGTTTCGGCAGGACGGTGACATCTTCGTGGATGTAGAGACCAGCACGAACTGGTCATTTCTCGGGCAGGCGCTCAGCGGGCCACTGGCGGGCGAACGGCTCATACCTGCGCCATCTCGACGCGCCTTCTGGTTCTCGGTGTCGATCGCGCTGAACGACGCGGCGCTTTACGAGATAGCCAGCCAGTGATCATGTGAACGCGGTGATGTTGCAGCGTTCTTGCTTAGCTGCAATCGTCGATGACGCATCCACACCATCACCAGACCCTCCAGTAGACGCCGAAAGATGGCGTAGCTGTGCGATGCCGTCGTCTGGGGCGGAGCCGACCATGAGACCCGTGAAACGCAGCG
>JANQEF010000045.1 GCA_028278465.1 Dehalococcoidia bacterium
TCGATAACGCACACACCCACGGGGCCGGGCTCGGACCCGGCAGGACGCCGGAGGATGCTCCCGACCTGCGAGGCTGGTCCGGCTACATGAACCACAACGACATCGCGGCAGAAACGGCCAAAGCCGATCCTGCGAAGGTCATCCCCGGCATGTCGCTGCACCCGATGGCCACGGACATGAACGAGGAGTACGACAGGGCTGTCGGCGACCTCGGCTGCAAGGTGATCAAGCTGGGCCCGAACTACCAGGACTTCGATCCGACAGGCCCCGAGGCTTTCAGGCTCTTCGCACGGCTTGAGCACGACGGAATACCGATCATCTTTCACAGCGGAACGTCGCCGCAGACGGACGGCCCGCTGACGTACGCGCACCCGTTCACATACGACAAAGTCGCCATGGCGTTTCCAAAGCTGAAGATGGTCCTGGCGCACCTGAGCCACCCGTGGCAGGCCGACTCGCTCGCCGTGGTCCGCAAGCACCCTAACGTTTGGGCAGACGTCTCGGCTCAGTTCTACCGCCCTTGGTCGTTCTGGCAGGGCATGAGGCTCTTCTACGAGTGGGGAGTCACAGGCAAGATATTCTTCGGCTCCGACTGGCCGGTGACGCTCCCGCAGGACAACATCGACGAGTTGCGGAACCTCGAGAAGTACGCGATAGACCACCATCTACCAGTGATCCCGGCAGACGAGATCGAGGGCATCATCGACCGCGACGCCATCTCACTCCTGGAGATCGAGTGATTGCAACGCTCTGAGTCGTCGGGAGGGACCTTCTACGGCTGGTACATAGTCGCAGCGCTGTTCTTCGCGACGTTCGTCGTCATCGGCGTCAGGCAGGGTTTCGGTGTCTTTGTCGAGGCATGGGAAGAAGACTTCGGCGCCAGCACGACCGCGGTCTCGGCCGCTGCTGCGATCGGCTGGGTCCTGAACGGCCTCAGCCAGCCGGTGTTCGGCGCGCTGACAGACAGATTCGGCGCACGGCGGGTGCTGATCTACGGCATCCTGGGGATGGGCAGCAGCACTCTGCTGGTGGCTACTTCGACCAATCCCTGGCTGCTTGGCATCACCTACGGCCTGCTGCTCTCGTTCGTCTCAGGCGCGCTGTCGTTCACGCCGGCCGGAGCGCTCATTGCCCGCTGGTTCGTACGAAAACGCGGGACTGCCATGAGCGCGCTCACTGTTGGCGGTTCGGTCAGCGGAATGATCATGATCCCGTTCCTGGCCTACTTCCTGCTAAACGCCTCGTGGCAGACGGTGTGGCTGGTGCTCGGCGGGCTGATACTCGGCCTGGGACTGCCAGTGCTCATCGTGATCGTGCGCAGTAGGCCGGAAGACATGGGGCTGCTGCCCGATGGCGAGATCGAAGAGGTCTCAGAGTCTGCTGGCGCGGGGGGAGAGACGCGGGTCAAGGTTGCGGTTGGACCGCTCGACGTCGAGCGATGGGAGGACTCGTTCAAGTCAGCGCCGATGTGGCAGCTTTCGCTCGCCTACTGGGTCTGCGGCGTCACAACGGCTTCGATCGCGGTCCACTTCGTGCGCTGGGCGTCTTCCGAGGACATCTCGTCGGGCACGGCCGCGCTGGCCTTCGGCCTGCTCAGTGGCATCAACGCGCTCGGCGTGCTGTTCGTCGGGACGATATCGGACCGCATGCAGCGGAAGACGCTGCTCGGACTGGTTTACCTGGTGCGCGGACTGGCGTTCCTGAGTCTGATACTGCTGCCCGGCACAGCGGCGCTGTGGGCGTTCGCAATCATCGGCGGCATGTCGTGGCTTGCGACGGTTCCCCTCACAACCTCGCTCGCAGCCGACGTCTACGGACTGAAAAAGCTCGGGACGCTGGCAGGGCTGATCAACATGGCCCACCAGCTCGGCGGCGGCGCAGCTGTGCTCATATTCGGCTGGGTATTTGACAGGTGGGACACCTACGACCCGGCATTCGCGGCTGGCGCGATCTTCCTGCTGCTTGCCGGGATCATCTCGCTGTCGATCCGGGAGAAGCGTTACTCGTCACGGTACTCGCCGGTGACACGCGCCCCGGCGGCTCAAGCTGCGCCCGCGGGAGGCGACACGGACTAGTCCGGGGTTCGTGCAGCGAGCCGAGTGTAGGATGGATCGATGTCCCTGGCGCCGAAAATCCTGGCCCACCATTCGGAGGCGGTTGATCCGACTCTGGTTGAGTGGATCCGCCACCGGATCGACGAGATCTTCGGGGTCGACTCCGGTGTGATCGTGCTGCTGCTCGGCCTCGTGATCGTGCTGTTCCCGGTCGGGCTCCTCACGCTGGCGTGGCGACGACGGAGAGCGGCAAGAGGGCAGAAAGGCTGAACCCGCAAGCTCAGTCCAAGCCGGCGATCCAGCGCAGCCAACCTAGAATGCCCGGCCTTCTTTTACGAGGCTCCTCGTCGAAGCCGGGCGGAACGCTGATCCCGAGCAGCTCGGCAGCGCGCCGGGCGTCCTTTCGGAACACCACAAGCTGCGGCTCTGCGAAGCGCTGCAGCCGCATCGGTCCTTGCCCGTAGAGGCCGCCGAAGCTCTGGTTGCGCACCTGGCACTCGATCCCGGCCTGCTCAAGCTGGTCCCGCGCGATGGCGATCTCCACCGAATCGGGGTTCGTGATGAGCGTTATCAGGTCGAAGTCCCGGTTCATCGACATCACTCGCAGCGGTGTGGTGATTGCTTCCGCCGACGTTAGCTCCGACGCGCCCCTGCGTGGGGCAGCCCCGGCGCTCAGTCGTCCAGCAGCGGGCCCAGGCGGTCGAGAATCCGGTCCAGTTCCTCGATGTCCAGCCGGTCCAGCTTCTTCGCGGCCGGGTTGCGCGTCACCGGCGTCTTGATCACGCCACGCCGGAAGAACGCCATCTTGTACGCAGCGATGCTGTAGAGGAACTCGAAATTCAGCGAAGGCAGGAGCTGCTCCCAGATCGACTGTGCCTCGTCGGTCACAACCTGCAGGTTGCCCTCGCCCTTGCCGCCCTTCTCCAGCGCGTCCCAGAGCTTGCGGTGAGCGTCCGTGATGTGCCCGGACGGCATCGTCCCGCAGGCGCCGCGGTGATACTCGTCCGTCAGGAACCGGCCTCCCATACCGCCCATGATCCCGGCGCAGGAATCGCCCGCCTGCTCGAAAAGCTGCGTCATGATCTGGCCGGGAACGAGGCTCTCTTCCTTCACGTAGTCGATGTGGTCGACCTCCTTCAGCATCCGCACCATGAGTGGCGTCGGGATGATCGGGCTGGTCGGCGGCTTGTTATTCTGCAGCCAGACCGGAACGCCGGCCGCCTCGGCGACCGCGCCGAAGTAGTCGAACATCAGCTCCGGCGTCGCTCCGTTCGGGGGCGCTGCGATCACCGAATCGGCCCCGACATCGACCGCCGCCTTCGTGTACTCGACGGCGTGTGCCGTCGTGGTTCCGGTCACGCCTGCGACGAATGGCACCGCTCCAACCGTCGCCTTGACTCCCTGCCGGATCACCTCGGCGCGCTCATCGTCCGTCAGGAACGGGCCTTCGCTGGCGTTCACAGGCAGGACGATGCCGTGCGCGCCGCGCTCCACGCACCACTCGACACAGCGGTTGAGAGACGGGAAGTCGACCGAACCGTCCTCGTTGAACGGTGTCACCGGAATCGAATAGACGCCTCTCATCTGCTCAGCCATTGAACGTCCTTCTGCGGCCGGTTGCTCGGGCCGCGCTTGCTGGATGTCGGTCGGGTTGGATGACAGAACGAAACAGGCGCCGCGGTGTCTGTCTGCCAGGTCGAAAACTCGGCCCGTTGGTTTGCGGCCAGCATCGTATAACATCCGGCCACCGCAAGAAGGGCCGCGGAACGCCATTCAGATCCGATTCACGGGAGAGAGCGATGCCAGGAACGATGAAGGCCGCGCTGGACGACGGAACGGGCAGGTACGAGCTGCACGAGGTCGATATGCCCGCGATGTTCGAGGGCGCCGCGCTCATCAAGGTCAGGCAGACCGGTATCTGCGGCTCAGACCTGCACATGACGGACGCCCGGGAGGAGGCTCAGACGCTGCCGTCCGGACACGAGGTCGCAGGCGAGGTTGTCGAAGTGCCGTCGGGCGAGACCGATCTGCAGGTCGGCGACCGCGTTGCGCTCGAGACAATCGGCGCCGGGCGCTCCTGCATGCGCTGCCACTACTGCAAGTACGGCCAGTACAGGCACTGCATGGACCTGGCGCCCGACACTGGCGGCGGCTTCGCCGAGTACATGACCCGCACGCCGAACGGCCTCTTCAAGCTGCCGGACAGCCTCGACTGGGTGGACGGCGCGCTGGTGGAGCCGATGGCGGTGTCGGTGCATGCGCTTCGCTACGCCGGGATGAAACCAGGCGATGTGATCGGTGTCACCGGTTCGGCAACGATCGGGCTGTCCGCTATAGGCGCGGCCCATGCCTTCGGCGCAAAGAAGGTGATCGCTTCGGCGAAGTATCCGCACCAGGCCGAGGCGGCGAAGAAGATGGGCGCAGACGTGGTGACGACTACCGGCGGCGGCGCGTTCGAAGACGCCTGCCGGGAGGCTTCCGGCGGCGTTGGCGCCGACATAGTGCTGGAGTCAGTGGGCGGTCACCAGGCTGTTGCGTTGCACCAGGCGATTCGCGCTACGCGCCCGCAGGGCAAGATGGTCAACCTCGGTGGCATCAAGGTGCCGATGGAGATCGACCTGTTCGATCCGCTGCTGCGTGAGATCGCCATAATCTCGGTCTCCTGCTACGACGTGATCGATGGGGTTCACGACTACGAGGTCGCTATCGACCTGCTGGCGTCCGGAAATATGCCTTACAGGGAGATCGTGACGCACAAGGTGCCGCTGGACGACATCCAGGACGGCTTTGCGACGGCGTACGACAAGAACTCAGGCTCGATCAAGGTCCACATCACGCAGTAGCGCGCGTGGCGCCGGATCCTCCCTCCCAGCTTGGGAGGGAGTTAGAGGGAGGGTCGGTTGTGTTCCCTGAGCGAAGTCGAAGGGCCTCTTGAGGAGCCAACCCGTCTTGTCAGGGCAAGTCTGCGCACCAGAGATCCTTCGACTCCGCTAGCGCTCCGCTCGGGAAACACTGACGTCCCGATTGCATCGGGATCAGGCGCAGCCGGGTGCCCGCTTGCGGGCGCGCCCCTACCAGACAAGACGAATAACCCTCCCCCTTATACCCCCTCCCAATATGGGAGAGGGGAACTGTCATTCCGGACTTGATCCGGAATCTATCCGGTCATCCTGCGTCACGAGTCAGATCCCTCGGCTTCGCTCGGGATGACAACTCCGCCGTCGCCCTTTCTACCCAGTTCAGTTCCAGTTGATCCCTACAGGCAGCCTGTGGCGAGCCAAAAGGTGATGCCGTGTGTGCGCAACTGCCCACAAGATGGCCGACGCACACCTTGTGCACACCTTCGCCACACCGTCGGCAATACCGCCGATCAGGCGTCAAGAGGAATCGATGGCACGCAGTTCGAACCGGCCCGGGTCGTCCCGTTTTCGGCGACGGCCAGTGCTGCATTCAAGCGCAGGGCCGACAAAGGTCCTGTCAGTAGCCAACCGCCAGTCGTTCACAGAACAGCTGTCGCAACTGCTGGCCGACCAGACGCGCATCCGGCTCGTAGGCGGCGCACACGACCGGGTGCAGGCTGCAGAGCGTCTCGTGCTGCTGAAGCCGGACGTCGTTGTCATCGAAGCCGACCTCGACTACGAACTGGGCGGTATCGAC
The DNA here is from genome assembly GCA_028278465.1 of Dehalococcoidia bacterium. Classification (GTDB taxonomy): domain Bacteria; phylum Chloroflexota; class Dehalococcoidia; order Lucifugimonadales; family Lucifugimonadaceae; genus JAJCYX01. The sequence goes on from JANQEF010000045.1 coordinate 5,712, forward strand.
ACCGCCTTCGCACTGCGTTCCATCTCGCCCAGCACCGCATTCGTGCTGGTCTCTCCCTACTCAGACCCCGAACGGCTGGCAATGGTCCCGCGTGGACTCGGCCTCGAATGGTCGTATCTACTCTCCCGCGACGAGATCAACAAGCAGGACCTGGTGTCCGCAATCAGCAGCGCGGCGTGGTCCATTCCCTTCATCGACCGTCGGGTGGACCGGTCGTTGCTCGGAGCGCTGCAGAGCCGAGTCGAGAAAGCGGTCGACAACGTGCTCCGCGACGCGAAGCGGTCGCAACAGCGCAGGAAAGACTCGAAAGACCGCGGTCCGGGCTATGTCGACCCCGAGGAGTGGGACGGCAAGGTGCAGTGGCTGAAGCTGCCGGAAGAAGACTCGGACGCTGAGCCCGATCCCGGAGCGTAGCGATGCGCAAGACTCTGCTCGGGATCTTCGCAGGACTGGTGCTCGGCATCGCGCTGACCGCCGGCGTGCGAGCGGTCAGCGGGCAGTCCGACAGCAATTTCGCTGGTCTCGTGCCGGATGTCGAGAAGGTCTACAGCACCGCTCTCGAAAACACATTCGATGCTGCCGGTGAGAAGTTCACCGACCCCGAGCTCAAGGCTTTCTACGACCGCCTGACGGACCAGATCATCGATGGCCTGGAGACGCCGGTTCCATTCGATCCGGGCATCGATTTGGAGTCGGCTTCGCAGTAGAGCACCGGTTGCGCCGGTCGCCTAGTTCGCCATGATGCCGCCGTCGACGGGCAGCGCTACGCCGTTGACGAACGATGCCGCGTCAGAGCAGAGCCAGGCAACCGCTTCGGCGATCTCCTCGGGTGCTCCGTGCCTCCCGGCCGGTTGCTGCGCAGAGATTGCGTCCCGTCCCGCGATGTCACCGTAAAACGACTGAGTCATGGCGGTGTCGACGAATCCGGGGCATACAGCGTTGACCCTGATGCCTTGCTGCACGTACTCGAGCGCCGCTACCCTGGTCAGCCCGATCACTCCGTGCTTCGAGATGTGGTACGGACCCCAGTTTCTGCCGCCTCTCAGGCCACCTACCGACGAGTCGTTCACGATCACGCCGCCGCCCTGGGTCAGCATCTGCCCGATCTCCGCCTTCATGCAGAGCCAGACGCCTTTGAGGTTGACGTCCATCACCCGGTCCCAATCGTCTTCCGAGACCTCGTGCAGCGGCGCATGGCCTGGAAGCGTCCCGGCATTGTTGAATGCGAAGTCGAGGCGACCATAGGTTTCGACCGCTTTCGCTACAGCGGCCTGCACATCGGCCCACTTCGCGACGTCTGTCCGCACGAAAGTAGCGTTGCCTCCGGAGCCACGAATCTCGTCAGCGACCGCTTCGCCCTCTTCGGTGCGGCGGGCCGCGATGACAACGCTGGCGCCGTGCTCGGCGAACTTGAGCGCGCTGGCCTTCCCGATGCCTGCGTTACCGCCGGTGACCAGGGCGACCTTGCCATCGAACTGACCGGACATTCTCAACTCCCTTCGCCAGACCGCTGGATGGAGTTTCCTGGGTTCACGCAGGTTAGCTGAACATGCGTGATCTCGTGACGGTTGCATATCGCCGCTAGAAGGGCATCGGCTGGCCGGTGGCCAGGATGTTGCGAGCGAGAGAGGCCGCTGGAACCGCGGCTGTTCAGGCCTTGAAGCTGGTACTCCGTACCGGATTCGAACCGGTGATCTTCTCCTTGAAAGGGAGACGTGTTGGGCCACTTTTTGCCGATCGGAACCGGTCGACACTAGACCCAGGTTAACTTCCATCGAATAGGTGAATAGCCGTCGGAGCGCCAGCCGCTCGATAAGACTGTAAACCTGTCTCGTGGTGTGGCCGTTTCTGTTGGGCTACTATCTGTATGGCCGTGCGCCGGCAGTTGCCGTTAATGTCGCTTGCCAACGTCGATGATGGCAACTCCTGAAGCTTCCCGTAAGCAACTGTGCGACAGCTCCGTCGTAGTCAGTCCAATCAAAGTTCGGCCACATAGACCGAAACTCCATCTCGGCAAGTGCGGTCGATGTAGCGAGCGCACTGATCATCAGGGTGATCAATTGCAACGACCACTCCGCGAGGCGGGTGTGCAGTTTTTGCAGGATATTTTCGAAGACCCGTTATGAAACGGTTATTTACACGTCCAATCAAGTCAGCGCTGCAACTTCTAGGGCTTCGACTGGTCCGGGCAAGCGCGGATGATGCCCTTCGGGAATCTCTGCGTTGGCGGCCATCTCATAGAGACTCGCCGATCTCCTCGACGGATGCTCAGTATCTGAGATCAGACAATCCAAGGCTTGTCGAGTTACGGAAAGCGTATGCCGGGCACGTCATCGGACCGGCTGCGCTGTGGAGCGACGATCGGCTAAGCAGCACAACGCGTATACGGCACTTCCGCGGAGACAACAGTTACGTGTGGCAGGTCGCGGGCGACAAGATCGTCCACGGTCTGAATCCAGAAGTTGTCTTTGGACTGAGCGGCTACTACGCGCTGAGACGCGACCGCCTACAGCTGTTCGACCTGCTGAAGGAAGATGGAGCCTTTGGGTGCCATGTATACAGCCTCGAAAACGCATACACGATTTCCAGGGACCTCATCGATTCCATTCTCGAGATTAACTATCTGGCCGAGATCCTGGGCGTTGAATTCGTTTCGAACTCTGTTCTCGTCGATATAGGCGCAGGGTACGGTCGTCTGGCTCATCGCTGGTTGACGGCATTCGAGTCATCCAGAGTGATGTTATTTGATGCAGTCCCGCTGTCTACGTTCCTTAGCGAGTTCTATATGAAGCACCGGGGACTGGCATCAAGATCGGATGTGGTCGAGCTTCCATCGGCAGAAACGGCACTTGAGACCGGCGACGCTAAGATTGCGGCCAACATCCATTCCTTTACCGAGTGCACTATCGACTCGGTCCGCTGGTGGTTGCACCGGATCGCTGCCAGCAGTATTGAATACCTGTTTATCGTTTCCAATGGTGGCTTAGTAGCGACTGACCAGACATCGTACGAACGCGACATCGCCGAGGCAGGGTTTCGCCTCGTCGACAGGAGACCTAAATATCCCGTGGTGCCCCTGGACAAGTACGGACTGGGTTTCGCCAACTACTTCCTGTTTGGCAGAAAGTAAGGAACGTGGCTGCAGGGGCGCTAGCTACTGGCATCGAGACTCAACTCCGCGAAGTCGACGGTGCGCGATGGCCAGAAGCTATCCCGGTGTTGAGAGATGTCGAATCACTCTCGAACGCCGTAGACTCCTCGGACTCGGTCCGGTATTTGGTACCCCGTACCGGATTCGAACCGGTGATCTTCTCCTTGAAAGGGAGACGTGTTAGGCCACTACACTAACGGGGCTCATGGAACCTGTGGCGGGGCGAACCCGAGCGCCACATCCAACAATATTACCTGCGGCCCGCCTGAGATTCATGCCGGTTTGCTTGCCCGTAGCACGGAAGTGCGATCACACAGGGTTACTAGCA
>JANQEF010000076.1 GCA_028278465.1 Dehalococcoidia bacterium
CGGTACGCCCGACCGGGACAAGATCGCCGCCCGGCGGAACAGGCGGATCGGTGATCGAGCCAACGGCATTCTGCAACGACGCGAGCGTGCTTGCAGCAACAGTCGCACCCTCGGCCTGCACTCCGACGATCCGGATAACTCCCGGAGTGAGGTTCACGGCCTGGATCTGCGTCGCTCCTGACTCACGCAGCCGGTCGTTGATGTCCAGCACTTCGTCGATGAACGGCTGGATCTCGTCCCTGACGAAGCCGGGAGTTGGCAGCGAACTGAGGCTGACCGACTTCAGGTCCAGCTCGACCTGACCGAGCTCCAGCACTACGCCGATCACGCCTGAGAAGCCGACGCCTACGCGGCCCGCGAGCTCACCGCTCACCTTCACGTCCTCTTCGCGGATCTCCACCTGCAGGTTCTGTATCCGGTCCTCGTCGCTCAACTCGGACTCGAGAAGGTCTGAGAGGTTCTGGTCTGTCAGCTCCAGGAAGAAGGCGGACTTGTCTTCGATCGCCTCCCTGATGTCGTCTTCAACCTGCTCCGCTCTTGCGAGCACTTCGGGTGACGGTGGCTCAGGGTCGACGCGGAACGCATCGGAAAGGCCTGGAATATCGACGCCACCGATGACGGCGACGTACAGACCGGCCGCGCCAACAACCAGGACAGCCACGACGAAGAGGCTGACCAACCATTTCAGTCCCAGGAATTTGAGCAAAAACACGCTTCGGTTCCTATCTCTGCACGCGGGCAGTGGAGCAAGCAGTCCCTTCGACCGGCGCACAACTCGACTCAGGATATGGATGAATAGTCCGCGTTCCCAGCACAGATGTGAAATAGTTGTAGCCCGTTCGAGATCGTAGAGAGGCAGGCGCGGTCACGTTCATGAGGAGTTCGGCCGTTTCAGGCCGAAGCGGGGAAACGATGGAGCCTGGCAGCGAGAGCGAGACGCAGCGAGCAACGGGCCGCAACTACCGCGGCGTGCGGATAACGACGCCTCCGCGGGCGGATTCCGACGGACACAAAGACGGCGGCTTGACGGCGCAGATAGACCGTGAGCTATCGCAGAGGCCTCCGGGGAAGAGCTTCGGTCGCAGCCAGCAGGCGCGGATCCTCACCGGTTCGGCGCTCTTCGGCGTCATCGTCATCGTGCTGCTCCACGAGTTCGGCCACTGGATCACCGGGTTCGCGGTAACCGGGCGAGCGCCCGACTTCCTGTTCGTCGCCGTAAGGCAGAAAGTGTCCGACTTCTCGACCATCGGCGGCATCATCACATGGGGCAGCGGACCGTTGCTGCATCTCGCTGCTATCTGGGCGGCCATAGTGTTCGTAACAAGCAGGAGCCGATCGCACCCGCGGCTGTTCGCGATGACCGGTGGAGCGATCCTGTTCACGCTCGTCGTGCACCTGGTGAACTGGACCGGCGCTACGTTCACATCGACCGACTCGTGGGGCAACGACCTGCCGAAGGTCGCCACCTTCTTCGGCTCGCTGGCGCGGGTGTGGATGCACCTGATGAGCATCGCGTTCGCCACTGCCCTGCTCCTGCCTGCGTACGTGTGGATGGTCGCCGCCCGGTCCACGGGCAACCAGGCTCTCTACGTCACACCGGCGGTGGTCGGGGCCATCCAGGGCGGCGTTCTGGTGCTCATCGCGACCCTTTTCATCGCATTCACGGAGTAGCGAGCGGCATGAGCGAAGACCGCGTCGCTATTGGACGCGTCCGCAGAGCGGTCGGCCTCGACGGACGTGTAGAAGTCGAGATCTACTCCGGAGATATCTCGCGCCTCGCCAGAGGCACAGAGGTCCTGGCGGGCGAAAGACAGCTCACGGTCAAGACCGCGGCGCCGGGCCGGAAGCAGCTGGTCAACGTCTGGTTCGAAGGCGTCGAGGACCGAGACTCAGCAGACCTGCTGCGCGGCATCGAACTCGAGATGCCCGAATCCACCATTCCACCTGCTCCCGAAGGCGTCTACTACCACTACCAGGTCATAGGATCTGCGGTCGTGGACCTCGAAGGCGGCGAGATAGGCTCCGTGTCTGGCATCATGGAGACGGGAGCGAACGACGTATACGTGGTTTCGATGCCCGGCGGTGGCGATATCCTCATACCCGCCACTCGTGACACCGTGAAAGATGTTGATACCGTAGGGAAAGTGATTACAGTGGACCTGCCGCCCGCGCCGCATGGCCCACAAGACCAGGAAGACTAGAGTCGGGCACGCGCCGCTTCAGCGCTGCCGGAACGCCGGTCCCCGATCCAAGGACAGAGAAGATGTCAGGCCATTCCAAGTGGAGCACGATCAAGCACAAGAAGGGCGCGGCGGACGCCAAGCGCGGCCAGCTCTTCACGCGGCTTTCGCGCGAGATCATGGTTGCCGCACGCTCAGGTGACGCCAACCCGGAGATGAACTTCAGGTTGCGCCTCGCTGTCGAGAACGCGCGCTCCAACAACATGCCGAAGGAAAACATCCAGCGGGCCATCGAACGCGGCGCCGGCACCGGCGGTAGCGGCGCTTCGCTGGAGGAGATCACTTACGAGGGCTACGGCCCCGGCGGCACTGGCATCATCGTCCAGACGCTCACCGACAACAAGAACCGCTCGGCGACCGACGTCCGCACGAAGCTGACGCGCAACGGTGGGACGATGGCGCAATCGGGCGCGGTGGCCTGGAACTTCGAGACCAAGGGCCAGATAGCGGTAACGGTCGAAGGCCGCGACCCGGACGAGGTGGCACTGGAGATCGTCGATGCTGGCGCGGAAGACGTGGACATCGAGGACTCTGTAATCAGCGTCACTGCGCCGTTCGACGGCTTCCCGCAGGTGCAGGCGGCGGTCGAGAAGATCGAAGGCGTGAAGATCGAGACCGCGGAGATCGCGATGGTCCCGACCAGCATGGTTGAGCTCGACCGCGACAAGTCGCGGCAGGCGATGCGGCTGATCGACGCGCTCGAAGAGCTCGACGACGTGCAGAAGGTGTTCTCCAACGCCGAGTTCGCCGAAGAGGCGCTGGCCGAGTACGCGCAGGCGTGACGCAACCCGATTGAGCTGGACCTCAGCCGATGCCAGCCGCCATTGAGACGCACGGACTCACCAAGTTCTATGGTGAGCATGTCGGTCTGCGCGACCTCACGCTGGAGGTGGAACCCGGCGAAGTGTTCGGCCTCCTCGGACCCAACGGCGCAGGCAAAACTACGACGATTCGGCTGCTGCTTGACTTCATCAAGCCGACTCGCGGCAGCGCGACCGTCCTTGGACTGGACTCACACGCCGGGTCGATGGAGATCAGGCGCAGGACCGGATATCTCCCCGGCGACTTCATCTCCTATCCCAACCTGGCGGCCGGTGAGGTGTTCGACTACTTCATCCACCTGCGTGGCGGGGAGCGGCCGGGCGACCTGCAGGCGATGTGCGAGCGGTTCAAGCTCGATGCCTCACGCAAGTTCGGCGAGCTTTCACGCGGCAACCGGCAGAAGGTCGGACTCGTGCAGGCGTACATGGGCGGCCCTGAGCTGGTGGTCCTCGATGAACCGACAAGCGGCCTCGACCCGCTGCTGCAGATCGAGTTCCAGGAGCTTGTCCGTGAGCGCAGGGCGGCCGGGGCGACCCAGTTCATCTCGTCCCACCTGCTGCACGAGGTCGAGGCGATCTGTGACCGCGTCGGGATCATTCGGGAAGGCCAGCTGGTCGCGCTGGAGAAGATCGAGGCTCTGAAGGCGAGGGCGCGGTCTGCGATGACGGTCGAGGTGGCGGACGACGCGACCGCGGCTGCCGAGGCGTTCGGGAACATCGCCGACATCGAGGTCACTGAAGTCTCCGGCCACAGGATCACGCTCTCAAGCGCCGGCGACATCGACGCCGTGATCAAGACTGCGGCGCGCTTCGAAGTCACCTCTTTCGAGAGTCACCCACCTGCGCTCGACGAGGTGTTCATGGCCTACTACGGCGGTGAGAACGACTCTGGCGAGTCGAACACCGAAGAAGCGGAAGAGCGTGACTACTCGTGAGCAGCTTTTACTTCCGCAACGTCTACTTCAAGACGATCTACGACCAGCGCCGTCTGACGCTGTGGATCGGCATCGGCCTGATCGCCGCGGCGCTCTACACGACGCTGCTGTTCCCGGTGATCCGGGACATCTCCGGCTTCGAAGAGTTCGTCGATGAGCTGCCCGACTTCATCCTTTCACTGGTCGGTGGCGCGCTGGAGTTCACTACTCCGGAGGGGTACCTCAACACGCAGCCCTTCTCGGTCCTCGCGCCGCTGCTGATGCTGACCTACGCGGTCGTGCGCGGCTCGGCGCTTGTTGCGGGCGAAGAGGAATCGCACACGCTCGACCAGCTGCTGGCGAACCCGATCAGCCGTACGAGCCTGGTCGCGCAGAAATCGCTCGGCCTGCTTACCGGGCTCATGGTCCTGGCGGTGCTGCTCTGGGCATCGATACAGGTCGGAGCGGCGATCGCCGGCTTCTCGGTCGACCTCTGGAACCTGACGCAGATCGTGTTCAACCTATTCCTGCTCGCTGCGTCCGCGGGAATGCTCGCCGCCGGGATTGGCGCGGCTACGGGCAAGCGTGGCAATGCGGGCGGCATCACGGCCGGAGTGCTGGTGGCCGGCTGGCTGTTCAACGCTATCCAGCAGCTCGCAGCCGTGCTGGAGTGGACTCGGTTCATCTCGGTGTTCTGGTACTACAACGGCAACAACATCCTGCTCAACGGCACGATCGCCTGGCACTCCATGGTGCTGTTCGGTGTCGCTGCTGCGTCCATCGTCGCCGGCGCGTACGTATTCCAGCGACGAGACCTTCGGTAGCCGGCATTCACCGGTAAACTTGACGCGCCGTCGGCGCAGGCGGTGCGGCAGGCTCGAGTCCGCATGCAGTTTTCCGAAAGGGTTCGTGGCGACAGATGTGTAGATCGACCGCCGCTCCGCTTATGGCGATGGCCGGAATGGCGGGCACTGCCGTTGGAGTGGCGATCGCCGTGCTGAGGGAGAAGGCGGACCGAAGGTCTCTGCAGAAGGAGGCCGAAGAGGAGTTGGCCGAACTCGAACGCGGCGCCGGTTACGAGCGGGATGGCGACGCTGCGCCTGAGAGCGGCGGCGAGGATGACGAGAGGCGCGATAGCTCGTAGCCTGTGGCGCCCAGCGGATCATGGCCTCAGGGTGAGAGGCTTGGAAGGTCTGTTTTGACTTCGACCGGCAGGATCGAGACGATCGGTGGCCCGCGGTACAGCGAAGGTCCGCTGGCCGACGCCGCCGACTACATCCGCGCCGAGGCGGACGCCTTCCGTCGCGACTCTGATCCCGGCCACATTCACCAGGTCCGCGTCACCACACGCCGGCTGCGCGCCGTCCTGGATTCGCTTCCGGCCAACGGCGAAACGGAACAGCTGCGGGCGAGGCTCAAGAGTCTTGCGAACGCTCTCGGCCCGACGCGGGACGCGGACGTAGTCAACGCCGTGGTCGCTGGCACCGTTGGCGAGCTGTCGAAGGGCAAGCAGACAGCGCTGACGCCAATCACCTCCGTTTTGCAGTTCGAAGCCAGCAGGCTCAGGGCCGACGCTGCGGTCCACCTGCGGTCAGTACCGTTCTACCGGTTGCTCAAGCGGGTCCGCACGTTCCACCCGGACGATTCGGGCGACTCGGTCCCGGCACCGGAGCGAGCGGACGGGCTGGCGTATCTGCGGAAGTTGCGGCGCTCGTACAGGCGCTGGAAGCAGGCGGGAACGCCCGAGAGCCTGCACAGGATGAGGATATCGGTCAAGAAGCTGCGCTACGCGCTGGCGGCACGAGAGCGCGACGGAGCGAAGAGCGGGATCGGCGGCACGAGACGACGGCTGGCGAAGTTGCAGGACCTGCTGGGCGAGATCAACGACCTGCACGTGGCGGCGGAGCGGGGCAGCGGGATGCGGGCCGAGGACGGTTCGTCGTGGGCGGAGAAGACGCTGAAGTCGAGCCACGGGCTGGAGGCGCGGCTTGATCGGCAAGCGCAGTCACTGACCGGGCGCGTGAAGAAGTCTTACCGGCGAGCGAACGGTAAGAAGCGCCGTCGCGCCGCTCGCAAAGTGCTGGCCGAGGTCCGATGAAGCTGCTGCTTGTCCGCCACGCAAAGGCCGAGGAACACGACTTCTCAAGGTGGCCTGACGATTCGCAGCGACCGCTCTCGCAGCGTGGTATCGAGCAGTTCCAGCGGTCGGCGAAAAGGCTCGGCAAGCTGCTTGAGCCTGACGTGGTGCTCGTCAGTCCGTTCGTCCGCGCCGTACATACGGCGAAGATTCTGCACAAGACCGCCGGATGGCCTGAAGCAGAACACGTTGACGCGGTAGCACGCGGCGAATTCGCAGGGCTTGTGAACGAGCACCTCGGCCGGGGCACGGGAACGCTCGTGCTGGTCGGCCATGAGCCGTCGATCAGCTCCTACCTGTCGCAGCTGGTGTCCCGGAGCCTTGGCGCCACGATACGGGTCCGACCCGGTTCCGCCGCTTTGCTGGAGCTGGAGTCGCCGGCATCCGGCGAGTTGCAGTGGCTGGCGCCAACGCAGATCTTCAAGTAGCGGCAGGCGCAAGCGCAGTTCGCTGCTTCCGCTTGCGCCCGCAACTCGC
>JANQEF010000137.1 GCA_028278465.1 Dehalococcoidia bacterium
CCGAGTCTGCGCGGCAGTTAGCACAGCGCTGGCGCACCGGCGTCGTCAGCGACGTGTCGACGCCGCAGCCGGTGCAGAAGTTGTCTTCCGCCCGGTGCGCCGTGGTGCAGGCAGGGCAGACGTGCAGTGGCACGTTTCGCCGCAGATGATACGTCGACTTTCGCCTCACGCGCCGGAACGTCCGCCTCACAACAACCACGCCGATCACCACAAGCCCGGCGGCCGGCAAGATCCCCCAGGACTGGAACGCCAGCACGTTGAACAGCCCGTGCAGCAGCGCCGCTCCGCCCAGCGCGCCAATGCCCACGATCACGCGGCGGCCTTGCGGCGCCTGCGGGTTGAGCGAGAGCGCCCAGATGGAACCGAAGATGACGTGGGCAACGGTGGTCATCGGCCCTCGGACGATCATGACTTCGGGACCGAACACCAGCGCGTAGCCGATGTTCTCCGCCGTCGCAAAGCCCAGGCTCGCTGCGGCGCCGTAGATCAGGCCGTCGAGCGGCTCCCGAAGGTGCCTCGTCCTGTAGACGCCGAGCCGGACCGCAAGGAACTTCGAGCTCTCCTCGACCGGCCCGACGATGAAGAACATCGCCGCTGCCACCGTCTCGAAGTCGGCTGCCGCCAGCTCTTCCAGCTCAACGTCGAGGATGAAGGAGTAGATGATGCCGACCGGGATGGTCGACAGCATCCCGAGCAGGAAGGTGATCAGCAGAATCCTGAGCGGAGCGCCGCGGTACGAGCGGCCGTGCGTGAACACCCAGAGCCACGCGAAGCCCGGGATCAGGGCGGTCACAACTGCTACCGATACAGCCAGTTGAAACTCCTGCCGGGGCTGCCGCTAGACCCTCGTCGGATACGTTCCCGCTATCAGGTCGTGCAGCGCCCTCTTGTCCCTGCGGAACGCCGCCATGATGTAGCCGATCAGCAGCGTAAAGGTCGAGATGTACGTCGACAGCGTGCGGATTGCCGCCCTCACGAACCCGATGCCCTGTCTGCCGTTCGCATCGTAGATTCGTATTCCCAGTAACCGCTTGCCCGGCGTGGCGCCAAACAGCGCCAGGAAGAAGGTGTGGTAGAGGATCGTCATCAGGTGGATCCAGTTCCGGGCGGAGATGCTGTCAAACGTGCTGCCGTCGTCGAACTCAATGACCTCTCTCGGCCAGAAGGTGTCGCCGAAGAGCAGCGGCCAGAGGACGGTCCCGATCAGCGCGACGATGACGCCGTCGATTATGAGCGCGAGGAACCGGATCCAGAACCCTGCCGGGTTGCCGCGCTGCGCTACCGCCGGTGGAACTCCGTAGTAGTTGAGCTGCTCGCCGAAGGGCAGTCCGCAGTTGACACACGCCGTCTCGCCGGGGTTCCGGAACGAGCCGCAGCGCGGGCAGACCTGGTCGGGACGAGGCGGCGCCTGGTAGCCGGGACCGGTCGCCCACGGGTCCTCCGTCTCGGCGCCCCGGGCGTACCGGGCTGCCAGGTTGTCCTGCGCCGGCGAGCCTGACACAGAGGCCGGCGCTCCCGGAGCAGAGGCCGGAGCTCCCGACATAGAAGAGAGTTGCGTGCCGCAGCGTTCGCAGAACCGCGCCATCGCATCGTTGCGGTGGTGGCATGAAGGGCACACGCCGCCACTGACTGAGCTGACACCGGGCGTGGTCGGCTGCTCGGGCGCCTCTGCAACCGGCGTTCCGCAGTTGCCGCAGAACTCGGCGTCCGGCTCAAGGCGTCGGAAGCACTTCTTGCATATCGGCCCGGTCGTCATGCTCCGCCTCCGTGTGCGGCCTGCGTCTTGCTGCCGAACGTGCGCTGCGGTGTGCCGGGGTTCAGCGAAAAGTGCGTGTGCACAGCGAGCCATTCACCACCCGGCGCCGCTTCAGTTCGCCTGCGCTCCAGCGCGACTGTTGCGCGTCCCGGCCTGTCGAACTCCTGCCCGTCCTCGTTGAAACCGGTCGAATCCCAGGTTGCGATGCCCCATGCAGAGTTGCCGTCTCCACCGCCGCGCACCGACTCCAGGTTCACCCGGAAGTTGGCGATGTTCGGCCAGATGCCCTGCCACTGGTTCGCCTGCAACGGACCGAGGCCGACCACGATGTCGGCCTTCGTGCCGAAAGACGCAACGTCATCGGCAAAGATGCTGCGTCCTGCTGTGTAGTCCACGGCGGCGCACGCTGCGTTCAGCCGGGCGAACCACTCTCTCACCGCAGAAACATGGTCATCGGCCGTTATCGGGCGCTGGTCTCCGGTCATAACGAGCAATGTTACGGGCCGCAGGCCAACTTCGCCCAGGCAGAGCCCGTTTTCGCTCTCCTTCGAACTGCGGCCACGATGCGAAGACGCTTCAGAACCGTCACGTAACACCATCTCCGCCTCTGAGCCGCTAAACTTGCAGACCGTTTGCCCGCCCGCAGCCGACAGTGACCGCTACGCAAGGGGATCTCACCGTGGCAACGAAGTTCGCAGGCAAGGTCAACGCGCCGGAGTTCCCGCACGGCCTCGACTGGATCAACGCCGATGCGCCCGTGCAGCTCGAGCACCTGCGCGGCAAGCTCGTCATCCTCGACTTCTGGACCTACTGCTGAATTAACTGCATGCACATACTTCCGCAGTTGCGGAAGCTGGAAGAGAAGTACCGCGAAACCCTCGTCGTGATCGGCGTCCACTCGGCCAAGTTCGATGCCGAGAAGGCTACAGATAACATCAAAGAGGCCGTCGCGCGCTACAACGTCCGTCATCCCGTGGTGAACGATGTCAACTTCGCCATCTGGCAGCACTACGGCGTGCGGGCGTGGCCGACGCTGATGTTCATCGACCCCGAAGGGAAGGTGATCGGCCGCCACGAGGGCGAATTCTCCCTCAGCGACCTCGATCGCGTGATAGCGCGGATGATCGATGAGTACGAGGAGGAAGACCTTCTCAACTTCGACCTGCTTCCGTTCCAGGAGCGGGCGATCGAGGAGGAGGCGCGGCCACTCTCGTTCCCGGGCAAGATCGAGGTCGACGCAGATGCCGGACGTCTCTTCATCGCCGACTCGAACCACCATCGCGTGATCGTCACTTCGCTCGAAGGCGAAGTGGAGACGGTCATCGGCAACGGCGAGGTCGACGAGTTCACCTTCTCGAAGCAGGGTTTCGATGATGGCGTATTCGACAACCCGCAGGGGATGGCCGTGGACGGCGACACGCTGTTCGTGGCCGACGCCGGGCATCACGCCATCAAGCGGGTCGACCTCGCAGACCGCTCGGTCACGGCGATCGCAGGCAACGGCCAGCAGTCGCTCTTCCGGCACACAGGCGGCGAGGCGCGGGCCAACCCGCTCAACTCGCCCTACGACGTCGGGCTGCGCAAAGGCATCCTCTACATCGCCATGGCCGGATTCCACCAGCTGTGGGCGATGGACGTCGAGGCCGGCACTATCGAGCCGTTCGCAGGCACGGGAGCAGAGGCGTTGCAGGACGGGCTGCGCATGGAATCGCTGCTCGCACAGCCTTACGGCGTGGCGGTGCAGAACGGCAACGTGTTCTTCGCCGATTCCGAGACCAGCTCGCTGCGACTGGCGAAGATAGGCGAAGGCGGCCGGGTTGTGACGCTTGTTGGCACCGGGCTGTTCGACTTCGGGGACGCCGAGGGCGTCGGCAAGTCGGCGATGCTGCAGCATGTGCAGGGCGTGGCGGTCGGGCAGGATGTGCTGTTCATCGCTGACACCTACAACCACCGGATCAAGCGCATGAGCCTGGCGACGCTGCAGGTGCTGAACGTGGCGGGTAGCGGCAAGAAGGGCAGTGGGGACGGCCCGGCGAGGGACGCCGAGTTCAACGAGCCGGCGGGAGTGGCCGTGGCAGGCAACACGATGTGGGTCGCCGACACCAACAACCACGCAATCCGGGTGATCGACCTGGTCCACGGCGAGGTCTCAACCCTGGAGCTGAAGGGGCTGTAGGGCGTGGGAGAGAGTGTGTACGTGTGTCGTCCCGAGCCTGCGCGAGGGACCCGGGGTTGTGGGGCGATCTACCTGCAGCTATCTCTGAGTTAGCGACGGCCATCGCCGTAACGGCGTGAACTGGCCACACGTTGGGACCCCGCCCAACCCCGGGTCTTTCGCTGTCACTCAGGATGACGCCTGCGCCCCCTCAAAACCCCTCGCTCACGTTGTAGTTGATCTCCGTGACCTCCAGCTCGATGTACGAGAAGTCACCGGAATCCAGCGCCCAGACGCCCGTCCCCTTCGTCGGCACCCTCACGCCCTCGAACTCAGCGTGCTCATGCAGCGGCGTCATCCACCTCTCCATCGAAAACTCGCCATCGAACTTGCCGTACCGGTCCGCCGACATATTCACCAGCCGGCCATCGCCATCGAACTCGAACACCGCAGACGCCGTCACGCCGGCGTAACTCATCGTCGCCCTCGCCGAGTTCGCATCCACCGGCTCCCATTCGATGTAGTCGCTCAGCGCCGCCGACGGAAACCACATCGTCTCGTTCAGGAAACGCAGTAGATCGCCCTGGTCAACCTCCGGCCCGCGCTCGGTGCCGACAGGTATCGAGAACGCCAGCCGCACCGCTGTCTCGCCCTTCCCTTCGCGGTACGAATCCCGCACTTCCAGGAACGGCACACCTGCGAAGTTGAAGCTCGCACGCCACACGAACGCCGGCGGGTCGACCGAGAAGAACTCCACCGCCTCGTAGTCCATCCAGCGACCGCCCTCGTTCTGCCTGAACCGTCCCTCCTGCCGCAGCCGCATCGTCCGCACCGGCTCATTGCCGACCACGTTCGACGACCGCAGCCATCGCTGCACCGGCTCAGGCAGCCCCGCGATATCCGTCTCCGTCACGACACCCGACGCTTCGCCTTCCATATCGCGCTCGAAAAGTTCTCTTGCCGACGACTGCACCGACCGGTGCGAGAAGATGCCGCCGACTAAGACCAGCAGCACGGCGACCACGACCGGCACCACCAGCACTATCGCGGCCACAACCAGCGCCAGCCGCTTCCAGCTTCTTCTCACCGCTGCCATCTCGAACACCTTTCAAGCGCTGCCTGCCATGCGGCTCACCGCGCTCCTAGCTCCGCGCCGCCCGTGTAACATTCCGCCCGCGCAGCACCGCCACTCAACATCCCAGGGAGACGAAAACCGTGAAACTCCTCTTCTTCAACGACTTCACACTCGGCGCAGTCAAAGGCGACAACGTGGTCGACCTCTCAGACGCCGTCGCCGACATCCCTCACGCTCACCCGCAGGACATTATCAACGGCGTCATCGCCGAGTTCGCCTCCCGCAAGCCGGCGCTCGAATCGGCCATCGCCGCCTCCGACGGCGTCCCTCTCTCCAGCGTCCGCATCCGCCCGCCGCTGCCTCGTCCGGCGACTATCGACTGCATGGCGGTCAACTACATGGAGAACGGCACGCTGCCCGAGCCTGCGCCTATCCAGACCTTCCAGAAGTCGCCCGGCGCCATCATCGGTCCCGGCGACTCCATGGTCCTGCCTGACGTCCCTGCCACTATCTTCGAAGGCGAGGCCGAACTCGCGGTCGTGATCGGAAAGACCGCCACCAACGTGCCGCAGTCCGACGCGATGGACTACATCTTCGGCTACACCAACTTCATCGACGGCTCCGCACGCGGCCTCGGCGGCTCGAGCGTCTTCCACGCCATGAAGTCACGCGACACCTTCGCCCCTATCGGACCGTACATCACGACGGCCGACGAGATCGCCGACCCGCAGAAGGTTCCCGTGAAGCTGTGGAACAACGGTGAGCTGATGCAGGACTTCAACACGGACGACATGGCGCACAGCATCGCCCGCTGCATCGAGTACGTGACGTCGATTCACACGCTACAGCCGGGCGACATCCTGGCGACGGGCACGAACCACGGCGGGCTGAACCCGTTCCTGGACGGCGACGTCATCGAGCTGGAGTGCGAGGGCATGGGCCGCCTGCAGTTCAACGTGCGTGATGACCTGAAGCGTGTCTGGAAGCGCGAGACGAGGGCGCAGCGCCAGGAACAGGGGTTCGATGACGCCACGCCGCAGGTCAGCGGAAAGTACGCGTAGTCAACTCGGCCGATCAGTCGCTCACGCAGGCTCGGCTTCGGCCTCAGCGTCGGAGCTGGAGTCGGTGGACTCTTCAACCGCCGGGTTGCGGCCCATGATGACCGCGGCCACAACCGCTCGCAGCGCAACGAACACGGAGACCCGCGCCACCACGTCGAACAGGTCCTCGCCAACGATCTGCCACTCCCTCGCGGGCGGCAGGTCGCGGAAGAGCCAGCCGTGGAACACGAAGTCGATCATGCCCAGGTACGCGACCAGATAGATCACCACCGTCAGCTGCCGGTATGGGTCGTAGAGGAACGACTTCGAGGCGCGGGCGTTTTCT
This sequence comes from Dehalococcoidia bacterium, assembly GCA_028278465.1. Lineage (GTDB taxonomy): Bacteria > Chloroflexota > Dehalococcoidia > Lucifugimonadales > Lucifugimonadaceae > JAJCYX01. The sequence continues at coordinate 6,373 of JANQEF010000137.1, forward strand.
GACGTCAGCACCTGCCACAGCGACCACAAGATCAACGGGAACGCTATCGCCGGCACAGCCAGGTGCAGCGACCACATCACCTCGGCCCAGAAGTCGAGAACGTCTGCGTTGCGTGCCAGCCAGATGTTCATCAGCGCGAACGACCCGGCCGTGAACGCCATGGCGACCAGCACCATCAGCGACGCCTTGCCAGGGTCGTGGATCTTCGCGATCACCTGGTTCACCATCGACACCGAGTCGTCCTCGGGGTCGACGGTCTCGGTGTGAGTCGCCACCTCGATCACCCTTCGCAGCAGGATCACGACGCCGATCGCACCCAGCACTATCGCCATCTCGCGGAAGTAGTTCCACCAGAGCGCGTTCGCCGGGAAGTCGCGCCAGTTCCACATGTCCAGAAGAACGAACAGCGCGCCGAGGTATCCGAGAGCGATCAGGCCGTAGCGTGCCTGCAGCTCCCACGTCCCGACGTGCGCCAGCCAGCGGTCGGCGAAACCGGGCCCGTCCGACCCTGAATCCTCCGCCTTCTCCTCGTCGTCCGAGTCTTCCTTCGACTCCTCTTCGTCGTCATCGGCCGCGCCCGAAGGAGCGGTCATCGCCAGCGAGTTAGCAAGCGCCCGGACCAGTATCAGCACCAGCACGCCGGTGAGCATGAAGAACATCTGCTGCGCCCACCATGACCAGACCGTAACCGGCCCGAAGCCCCGCACCTCGATCATCACCAGGAGCGTGGCGATCAGTCCGAGGTAGGCGACGGCGTAGATGCCGATGTCCAGAAGCTTGAACGGGTCGGTCAGCCAGCGCTTCATGCGCGCCTGCATATCTTCGTCGTCCGCTTTCTCGGGCCGCTGCGTGCCGAATATCGAGTAGACGACCGCCATCGCGCCGGCGATCAGCGCCACCACGAAGATCACGAGCGACATATGGCTCGCGATCACCCGCAGGTCGGACTCGAACTCGCGCTGCCGCTCGGCAATGAGCGTGGTGAAGACCTTCAGGAACCCGATGTTGAGCGCCAGGAAAAGCACGCCATGAAGCGCCGTGACCGGGTGCGTCAGTATCGGGATGATCTTGTTCTGCCAGAAATCGGTCATGGTGATATCTCTATTCGCGCCTGAGGTCCGAGAGGTCGATCTCGAACTCAAAGTCGCCGAGTCCCGGTGAGTTGAAGTCGGCCTGCGGAATGTCTCCGTCACGCAGGAAGAAGCCGCCCGTCTCACCCGGGTTGTTGAAGATTGCGAAGCCGGCCGCGATGGCCACGCCCAGAAGGGCTACTCCGCCGATGATCCAGATCATGAAGCCGCAGATGTTTAGGCCGAACGGCGCGGAGAGGCTGGGAATTGGACTGTCCAGGCTGTCCGAAAGCACGCGTCCGTAGTCGTTCGAGCCCGACGGATTTGGCATCAGGTTTACCTCCTGTTGTTGGGTCTTTGACCGACGAGCGGTTTAGCTGTCGATCGCGCCCCAGGCGGCAAACACGAGTCCCAGCACCAACAGTACCGGGATGCCCCAGATCAAAAGGGTCTCTACAACACCCTTATCACCGATCTTCATCCAGTTTGGCAGTTCCAAGTTTCGTCCCCTGCGCTAGATATCCTGACGATGAACACGATGCGCCTGCCTGTTGAGTACAGAAACAGGCCACATCGGCTTGCCCGAGCGCCTTTTTAGCACATCTTCCAGTAGATGAAAACTTCGCTACTTCATTCACGCAGTGCAGAGGAGGTGAAGGAGCGTGACGCCCACACTCCCTCCCAGCTTCGGGTGCCCTCTGGGCGCGAGTTAGAGGGAGGGTCGTTGGTTACGCCGCCAGCACCTTCGTCCTGAGCGGCAGCGAAGGACCTGGATGGGAGGTGAGGTTCGACGCACCGGCAGGTTCGCACTTCCGCGGGGTGTTGAGAGTCGTCGTTGATGCAGCGAGAGGTTCAGGGTGGGTTGCCTCACCCACCGGGTCCCTCGCACAGGCTCGGGACGACGGACATCCTCCGTCCCAGCTTCGGGTGCCCTCTGGGCGCGAGTTAGAGGGAGGGTTGCTGGCATTTTGGTAGGGGCGCTGCTTGCCGCGCCCGGTGACGCCGGAGGCGGCACGATTGTCATCTCGACCGAAGGGAGAGATCTGACCGCCCAACGCGAGCCCACTTCTCCCTCATCCTGCACCTTCTCCCGCTGGGAGAAGGAAGGTGTCCCGAGTCCAGCACGTGTGTAAGTTCGCGCTCGAGACAATAGTTGGTCGCTCAATGCTGATCCAGAGACAGCTGCAGATGGATCGCCCCACCCACCGGGTCCCTCGCACAGGCTCGGGACGACGGGCGTCCTCCCTCCCAGCTTGGGAGGGAGTTAGAGGGAGGGTCGGTCGTCTTGTTCTGGTACGGGCGGGCAAAGATGTTGCGCCCGGTCCCGGCAGCGCCGGGACGATGCTCACCCCCTTACCCACATGCGTCAGCTTCCCGGCCAATCGAACAGCACGTACTCAGAGTAGGCGTAACCGTCCGAAAAGTAGATCGCCACGTTCAGCGAGTACGAGCCTCCCTCCAGCAGCGGCACATCCTCAAGCACACCGCTGTCGGCATCCCACTCGAACAGCTTCGACACCAGCACCGGTGGCGTGTCGTCCGTCTGCCAGATGATCGCCTTGTAGTTCATCGACGAATTGGCCTCGGGCGGCGGCGCCCAGCTCACCAGCAAATCATCACCGCTGCGACTCCACTCGACGCCGGTCGGATACGAGATCGGCTCAGACGAGTAAGGGGCCACCTGCTTGAACGCCAGCTCATCGCCTCGCCAGTAGCG
>JANQEF010000165.1 GCA_028278465.1 Dehalococcoidia bacterium
ACGAGCTCGGTTTCGACTACCTGCGCGACAACATGGTCGATTCGAAGGAGCGCATGGTCCAGCGCGGCCTTTCCTACGCCATCGTCGACGAGGTCGACAACATCCTGATCGACGAGGCGCGGACGCCTCTCATCATCTCTGGTCCGGCACGCGAGTCCGGCCAGGAGTACCGGCGCTTCTCGCAGATCGCCCGCGGCCTGCGCCGAGACCGCGACTTCGAGCTTGACGAGGCCAAGAAGACGATCGCGATGACCGAAGACGGCATCGCCCGCGTCGAGAAGGCGCTGAACGTCGACAACCTGTACTCGCCGGAGAACCAGGCGCTCTCCCATTTCGTCGAGAACGCCATCCGCGCCGAGTTCATGTACCTGAAGGACGTGCAGTACGTCTCCCGCGGCGGCGAGATCATCATCGTCGACGAGCACACCGGCCGCCTGATGGAGGGACGTCGCTACTCGGACGGCCTGCATCAGGCGATCGAGGCGAAAGAGGGCGTCGAGGTCCAGCGGGAGTCGATCACCTACGCCACCATCACGCTGCAGAACTACTTCCGCATGTACGACAAGCTGGCCGGCATGACCGGTACGGCGGCCACCGAGGCGGAGGAGTTCTTCAAGATCTACAAGCTCGAAGTCCTGACGATTCCGACGAACCGCGAGGTGCAGCGGGACGACATGCGGGACCAGATCTTCATGAACGAAGAGGCGAAGTGGCGGAACGTCGCCAACCGCATCGAAGAGCTTTCCCGCGGCGGCCGTCCGGTCCTGGTCGGTACGACCTCTATCGAGAAATCGGAGCAACTTGCCGACCTGCTGCGCCAGCGCAATCTGCCATTCAACGTCCTGAACGCCAAGCAGCATGAGCGTGAGGCCGAAGTGATCGCGCAGGCCGGCCGGCCCGGCGCAATCACCGTCTCGACCAACATGGCCGGTCGCGGCACCGACATCATCCTCGGCGGCAACCCGGAAGCGCTGGACCTGACGACCGAGCAGTGGGAAGAGGACCACGACAGGGTGATCAAAGCCGGCGGCCTCTTCGTGCTCGGAACGGAACGCCACGACTCTCGCCGCATCGACAACCAGCTCCGTGGACGAGCCGGCCGCCAGGGCGACCCCGGCGCAACGCAGTTCTTCCTGTCCACCGAAGACGACATCATCAGGTGGTTCGGCGGCGACCGTATCCGCGGCATCATGAACGCCTTCAAATGGGACGAGGACGAGCCGATCGAGAACCGCGTTATCTCACGGACCGTCGAGAGTGCCCAGAGCAAGGTGGAAGGCCAGCACTTCGAGATCAGGAAGGCGCTTGTCGACTACGACGACGTCGTGAACACGCAGCGTGATGTGATCTACAGGCTGCGCAGGCAAGTGCTGGAAGGCGAAGGGCTGCGCGAGACGATCTCCGGTTACGTCGAAAGAGAGTTGCGGGCGATTGTCCAGCAGTATCTGTCTGGCGAGCAGGAGAACTGGGATGTCCAGGGCTTCCAGCGGGAGCTGACGAACGTCTTCCCGATCGCCGAGGTGTTCGCAGACCAGGACGAGGTCTACGACTACGAGACGGACGAGATCGTGGACCGGCTTGTCGAATACGCAGATAGCCTTTACGACCGGCGTGAGGAGGAGTTCGGAGACGAGATGATGCGCAGGCTGGAGCGCGCCATCATGCTCCGGGCAGTGGACGGCCTGTGGGTTGAGCACCTCACGACGATGGACGGCATGCGGCAGGGGATCGGTCTGCAGGCGGCCGGGCAGCGTGACCCGCTGGTGCAGTACAAGCGTCAGGGCTTCGAGATGTTCGAGGACCTGATCACCCGCATCGAGTCGAATGTGTCCCGGCAGGTGTTCCGGGTCGCTCTCTCAGAGCAGCCTCCGCCCCAGCAGCAGCGCAACATGACGGCAGCGAAGCCGCAGGCTGCCGGTGTGCCTTCGGCGAACGGCGCGAATGGCGCAGGCGCGGTCAACGAGGGCGCTCGCAGGCGTGCTGCGGCCGTAGCGGGTCAGAAGTCGGTGATGGCGGACGTGGAGCGCGGCCACGGAGCAGAGAAGCTGCAGGTTCCGACGCACGCCCCGGACGGCCGCAAGCTCACACGGCAGGAGCGCCGAAAGCTAGAGCGCGCCGCACAGAAGCGGGCCAAGAGCCGCCGGTAGGGACGACAGAGTCGACCATCGCGGCTTGACCCTGTTCAGAGTCGCTGCGCGTCAGCGCACTGCGCAGCTGTGGCGAATTGCCAGCCCCCGGAGCACTTTGAGTAGCAAACGGCTCCACCGCACCGACTTTGGCGTCGATATCTCCTGTTCAACTGCTTAAATACCTCCACAGGGGGACGCCGAAACAGTTCCGGGATGCGACGGTGACGCCATGAGAAACGCAATACAAGTCGCATATCCGTCCGACCGCTCGATCATCGGAAAACTCTTCGTGCCGTACGCGGATTGGCGAACCTACCTCAAGGTGCTTCAACTGGCGTCTATGGCGTGGCTGGGCATCGGCTACTTCATATTCCTGGTCGTCGGGTTTTCTGTCGGTGGAGCACTGATCTGGACCTTCCCTGGAGTGGCGATCCTCCTTGTGACGATCCTGGCTTCTCGACTCATCGGAGACATTGAAGCGAAGATGGTCTCCGCCGTGACAGGGATGGAGATCAGGCGACCGCCGTGGAATCTCGAAGGCATCGAAGGCTGGCGCAGCAAGCTGTGGGCGCGGCTGATCGACCCGACGACATGGACCGGCATCGTGTACCTGTTTGTTCAGTTCCCGCTGGGCCTCGCAGTGTTCGTGGCCATCGTCGCAGGGGGATCGATCGCCGGGATGTTCGTCGCATCTCCCATCATCGTCCTGTTCACAGATGAACCGATAACCGTCCTAGACGGCGGTTCGGTCGAAATCACGGTCTCTACAGCTAGCGAAGCGCTGTGGTTGGTGCCGATCGGGCTTCTCGCTTCGCTTGTGCTGGTGCACTTTGTGCTTGGCGCATCGGCCTTGCACGCTGCCTGGGCCCGTCTCATGCTCGGCTCGCGAGCCAGGCCGCGTCCCCTGACCGGTGACGACCGAGGCCCGCGCGGCTCGGACGTGAGTGAACCGCCTCAGGCGAACCCGCCGGGCACAGAACAGACAACGCCACAGCCAGCATCGGCTGACGTTCGCCCGTTTCTGCCAGGTCACCCAGCGCAAGGTCCTGTCACTGCCTCGGAATCGGCACGGCGAGAGGCGTTGGCGAGGTTCGGAGAGCTGACTCCCAGGGAATCCGAGATTGTGGGCTTGATCACCCGCGGGTTCAGCAATGCGGAGATAGCGGAGACCTGCGTGATCAGTGAAGGCACGGTGAAAACGCACGTCAAGCGCATCTTCGCCAAGCTCGGACTTCACGACAGGTCACAGGTCGTGGTCTTCGCATACGAGAGCGGCGCCATCTCGGCCGATTCCAGCGCTGCATCGGACCTGAAAGCCGCACGCTGAGCGACCGTGGCGTCTGGCGGTTGCCTGTCTGCCGTATCCTGAAGGCGGAATGCCTTCAGCCTCACGAAAACTCCAGAACGGCGACTACGCGCAGGTCTTCTCCGACATCGCCACGCTGCTGCAGGCCCGCGGCGACTCCGTCTTCAAGACCCGGGCCTACTCGCGGGCCGCAGACACCATCGGCAACCTGCAGTTCGAGCTCTCAGACGCCGCGGCCGACGACAAGCGCCTGCGCGAGATTCCCGGCTTTGGCGACGCCATCGTCACCAAGGTGCAGGAACTGGCCGAAACCGGTGAGTTGCAATTCTTCGAAAAGCTGAAGGCAGAGATGCCGCCCGGGATACTGGAGATAACGCAGGTTCCCGGAGTCGGCCCCAAGACCGCCATGCGCGCCGCCGAAGAGCTCGGCATAGACTCCCGCGAGGCGCTTCAGCGCTCCATCGAGTCCGGCGAGTTCGAAACGCTTCCCCGCATCAGCAATAAGGTCGCCCAGAACATCTTGCGGCACCTGAAGACCCGCATCAGCCAGGGTGAGCGCATCCCGATCGGCACCGCGCTGCCTGAGGCCGAGCGCGTTATGGAGGCGCTGCAATCGGCCGTTAAGGGCATACGCAACCTGACCTGCGCCGGCTCGCTGCGCCGCCATCGCGAGACGATCGGCGACATCGACATGCTGTGCTGCGCTGACGATCCTGAGGCGGTGATGGAGGCGTTTACTTCACTGCCGATGGTTAGGGATGTGATGAGCAAGGGCGCTACCAAGTCAATGGTCGTGATGGACTCCGGCCTGCAGTTCGACCTGCGGGTCATTCCAGACGATGCCTTCGCCGCCACGCTGCTCTACTTCACCGGCAGCAAGGAGCACGGCATTCGCCTGCGTGACCGGGCGAACAGGCGCGGCCTTTCGCTGAACGAGTACGGCGCAAAGAGCATCGAGACCGACGAGCTCGAAGTGTTTGCCTGTGAAGAAGAGATCTACCAGCGCCTCGACCTGCCGTACATTCCGCCGGAGATTCGCGAGGACTCAGGCGAGATCGATGCTGCCGAGCGGGACGAGCTGCCGGAACTGGTCACTGTTGAAGACATCCGCGGCGACCTCCATTCGCACACCGACTGGACAGACGGCCGCTTCACGATGGAGGAGATGGCCGATGCCGCCAGCAAGGCGGGTTTCGAGTATCTCGCCGTCACAGACCACTCGCAGTCGGCGACCGTGGCCGGCGGCCTGTCTGTGGACCGGCTCGCCGAGCACAACGAGGCGGTCCGCGCCCTCGATAAGAAGCTGAAGAAGATCCACCTCCTGACCGGCACTGAGATGGACATCCTGGCCGACGGCAGCATGGACTACCCGGACGACGCGCTCGCCGAGCTCGACGTTGTCCTCGGCTCGATCCACTCGTCGATGGACCAGGACAGCAAGACGATGACCGCCCGCATCATCGCCGCCATGGAGAATGAGAACCTCGACATCATTGCCCACCTCACAACGAGGCTGATCGGGAAACGCGCTCCGGTCGACCTGGAGTTCGACACCATCTGCAAAGCCGCTGTCGAGACCGGGACGCTGCTCGAGATCAACGCCTCGACGCAGCGGCTCGACCTCAAAGACACGCACATCCGCCGGGCGATGGAACTCGGCGTTCTCTTCTCGATCGGCACTGACTCGCACCGCGTCCACCAGTTCGCCGAAGTGCGCTACGGCGTCGGCATGGCGCGGCGCGGCTGGTGCACCGCAGACAGGGTTGTCAATACGCTTCCATACACAGCTTTTCTAAAGTTCCTCTCTACGCCCAAATCCGAACGGTATGCTTTCATAGAGAACTATGACCAGCGGTCATGAGAACGCAGACAGCATGCTGGCGGCCGAGGTCCGTGCTGACGGACCGGTAGACATCACGCGGGCGTCACGGCCGGTGACCGAGCTACTGGTCGAGCTCGAGATGAACCTGATCGCCCGGCCCGATGACTGGAAGCAACTTGTCCTCGAGACTGTCGGCCAGTGGCCTGAAGCGTCGGAGGTCCGGGGCGACCAGACCCTTCAATACCTGATCGGCGGCGAGGCGTTCGACTGGCGTCTGCTTGCGGCGCGGATCCTGGAGAGCGTTGAGAATGGTCCCGGCCGCGAGGACTGGGAGTCGTGGCTCGACATGCCGGACCTGTTCGGAGGTTTCGGAGAGCCGGAGTTCATGCGAATTCTCGGCGTTGACAAGTCCCGCGCCAGCCTGAGCTTTTTCTACGGCGTGACCGTCGAACAGGGGCTGATAGTGGCTGCGAGGGAGGAGATCGTGAAGCGCCGGGTGGCGAGCGGCCGCGCTCCTTCTGATGACCGCTGTGATGAGGTTTACCAGCGCTTGTACGGTAACGATCGCGCTGGGTTGTGGGACGAGTTCTGCTCAGAAACAGGACTGCTGGAGACAGCGGGCTCGGATCTGAACCCGACGATGCATTCGCTGGGGCAGGGCGATGGCTTCACGTACTGGCTGTTCAAGCGCCGGATGGACCGGCTAGACCCGGCGCGGGTGGCGAGTGACACGCGCAAGGGGCTGGCGCAGCTGGAGAAGATGCTTCGCTCGCACGAGAAGCGCGGCCGCATGATGCGCCAGGCGCAGCTGGCGTAGGTCTGTCATCCCGAGCTTCACCGAGGGATCTGACCTCCCGAAACACGCCCCCTGACAGAGTCCAGAGCAAACACCTCTGGTAGGAGCGCTGCTTGCTGCGCCCGGTCCCGATGGAATCGGGACGTTTGTGTCTCCTGAGCGAAGCGCAGCGCAGTCGAAGTATCTTCGCGGCCGAGAGTCAACCTGACAGGATGTGCCGCCTTCGGCGTCACCGGGCGGGGCAGGCACCGCCCCTACCAAACAAGACCGATCTCCCCCTTTACCCCCGCCGACAGGGCACCAGAAGCTGGGAGCGGGAATTTGTCATTCTGAACTTGATTCAGAATCTCACGCGCAATTGTGGTTGGCGAGTCAGATCCCTCGGCTCCGCCCGTGATGACCACTCGCCCCCTTAAACCTCGCTTTCAAACGACAGGCCGTCGTAGGCGAGCTGGATGTCCAGCCCCTCCGAGTCCTTCAACTTCGCCAGCTCCGCGTTCACCGGCTCATGACCGATGTCATGCGCCATATCGGTCAGCAGCGTTCGAGGCGGCCGCAAGTGGCGCGCCACATCCACCGCCTCCTCCAGCGTCAGGTGCGAGCCATGCGTCCGGCCCGGCCGCAGCGCATCCAGCACCAGCACCTCACAGCCATCCATCAGCGTCTCCGTCGACTCCGGGATGGCCGAAACATCCGGGATGTAGCACACGTCGCCGATCCTGTACCCGTTCGTTGAAAACCCGTGGCCGTGCTCAACCGGCAGCGGCACGAACCGCACGCCCAGCACATCGAATGGCTCATCGCCCACCTCCACCACATCCAGCCGCGCCACGCCGCCGCCACTCATCTTGATCGACGGGTCCAGCAGGTAGAAGTGTGTCTTCGACAGCATCGGCAGGTCTTCGCTGCGTACGTACAGCGGCATGGAACTGCGCGTCGACATCGTCCAGTCACGGAGGTCGTCCAGCCCGGCCACCGCGTCGGCGTGAGCATGAGTCAAAACCACTGCATCCAGCTTCGTCACGCCGAACTCCGGGAACCAGTCGAGACATGCCTCGTAGAACGACTTACCGGCATCGATCACGATGTTCACCCGCGATCCGTAGTGCCCTTCGGCCTGCACCAGCAGCGACGTGTTTCGGCGGCGGTTCTTCGAGCCGGGGCGTCGCGAATCGAGGCACACCGCGCAGTCAGGCGGCTGCTTTGAAAGGCAGGTGACGCGCGGCACGCGCTCAGATGTGCCGGTGCCGAGAAACACGAACCTGGCGGTTGACATCGGCTGAGGATACCGCTCTCCCGCCGGTCCGCCGCGTCACACCGCTGCCACGTATAAACTCATGCGCCGAAACACCGGAGATAGATCATCCAGCGCGGCGCGCCCGCGTCCCGTTCGCAGGAGAAGAACATGCCACAGCTCGGCAACCTGAAGAAGCGACTGCAGGCAGGCGAAGTGGTCGTCGGGCCGTTCGTCATCATCCCGTCCGTCCCGCTCGTCGACACGCTCGGCTATGCAGGCATGGACTTCTGCATCATCGACACCGAACACGGCCCTGTCTCGCAGGAATCGGCCACCGATCTCGTGATCGCGGCGCAGGGAACAGGCGTCGCGCCGATCATTCGCGTCGGCGACAACGACGAGCGGCTGATCCTGCGTGCGCTGGATATTGGCGCGGACGGCGTTCAGGTGCCGCAGATCAACAACATCGACGACGCCAACAAGGTGGTGCATGCGGCCAAGTATTCGCCGATGGGCGAGCGCGGCCTATCGATCTTCACCCGCGCCGGCGACTACTTCGTGAACCAGGGCGAAGGCCACACCGACAGGCAGAACGCCGAGACGATGGTCGTGGTGCACATCGAGGGGCAGCGCGGGCTGAACAACCTCGACGAGATCATGACAGTCGATGGCATCGATGTGCTGTTCCTCGGGCCTTACGATATTTCGCAGTCGCTGGGCATGCCGGGCGATGTGCGCAACCCGAAGGTGGAGGATGCGCTGAAGGAGGCGGCGGGCAAGGCGCGGGCACAGGGCAGGGCGGTCGGCTCGTACGCGAAGGACGTCGAGATGGGCAGGTGGCTAATCGACCTGGGAGTGCAGTACCTGTCGATCAACGTAGACGCCACGATCTACATGCAGGCCTGCGAGCAGATAGCGAAGGCGCTAAAGTAGGGCATGGGATCCTCCTCCCTCGGGTGCCCTCTGGGCGCCAGGGAGTTAGAGGGTGGAGTGGTTGTCTTGTTCTGGTAGGGGCGCGCCCGCAAGCGGGCACCCGGCTGCGCCCGGTCCCGGCAGAGCCGGGACGACGAAACCGCGCGTACCCTTCCCTTCGACTACGCTCAGGGGCGGGCTAGCTCAGGATGGCGTTCTTCCTTCTCCCAGCGGGAGAAGGTGCAGGATGAGGGAGAAGCAGTCTCACATTGACCAGTCAGATCCCTCGATCCGCAAGCGTGTACCCCGCGGTCTGGATGACAAGGGCCAGCCACCCTTCGACAAGCTCAGGATGGCGTCACTACCGACCCTCCCTCTAACTCGCGCCCGCAAGCGGGCACCCGAAGCTGGGAGAGAGGATGGGTCATGACGCCGGAGGCGGCACCGGGCGCAGCAAGCGGCGCCCCTGCCGTACGGGCGGCCCACACCCCTCAGTAGCTCTTCCTGAACTCGGTCTTGTGGCAGCGTGGGCATGGCGGGATGCGGCCCGAGTCGCGGAACCGCATCTGCGATTCGCACGACGTACATGTCAACGTGCCCGGCCCCGTCACCTCGCCAGTCTCGAACTTCAGCGGCGCCTCCAGGCGGTCGCTCAGCCTCGACAGCCCCGAGCTTGCCCTGTCGAACGCCTCAGCGGCCAGCGCCATGAAACCGTGCCGCACCCGTGACGGCCGCAACCTGTCCCTGACCAACTCCCTCGCCCGCTCCCGGTTCTCGGAAAAACTGAACAGGTCGCGGCGCACATAACCAGATGCCCGCTCGATCTGCTCAGACGTGAACTCGCCCGCCGTGCTCGTCAACTCCTGCGCACGCTGCAGCGCCGTGTTCAAAGCCTCGCCACCGCGGTCCTGAGTCCGCTGCAGTTGTTCCGAGACGCGGGAGACGATGGCGTCGTACGCCCGCTTCTCCCCGGCGTCGTCTACAGAACTGGCCGAATCCGCGTCGCCGACCTGCTTCACGAAGACTCGCACCGCGGCGCCATCGAACCCGAGTGATCGCAGGAACTTCGCATCACGCCTGTCATACGCCAGCAACGCGGCGAACACCTGCTCGATCCCCTCGTTCTCGCACTGCGCCATCAGCGAATTGACCAGCGCAGTCCCGACGTTCTTGTGCCGGTGGTCCGGGTGCACCGCGATCGCGACAATCCTCGCTCCCGGCGGCAGTCCGTAGACAGTCGACTGCCGCTCCGAAAACAGGAAGCCGATGAGCCTGTCGTCCTCTTCTGCGACGAAACAGCCCCACGGCGGGTATGGAAGCGCCTCCATCTCGACGATCGCGAGAAATCGGTCGATATAGGTGTTCCAGGTGGCGGAGCGGTCCGGTCCGAGGATCTTTTCGTCGAGCCTGCGGACGGCCTCTGCGTCGGCCTGGGAAAGTGGACGGATGAGCATCGGCATTCAGCCTTTCAGCGTCGCTTCAACGTGTGTTCAGTGATACGACGGCGGGGTCAGCCGGGTTCGAAGGCTAATAGGCACTGCGGCGGCGCACAACCGTACGATCTGTCAGTTTCGTGTGCCCTGCCGGGAGAGCAGGACGCCGGCGATCTGGCCGCCGATGATGCCGACGATCAGGCCGATGAAGTCGCGGAAGATGGCGTACCAGGCGACTCCTAGCGCAGCGCCGCTCCAGACGCCGACATGGTAGCCGTAGCGGAAATACCACGGCCGCTGGTCGACGATGATCGGCTCGTTGCGGGACGTCGACCGCTGGCTCGCAGTCTGCTGGTTCGCTGCCCGGCGCCTGCGCTCTTTTCTACGCTGCTGTCGTGACATGGGTTGGTCGGCGTTCCCTGAGCGAAGTCGAAGGGCCTCTTCTGTAGAAAACTCATCCTGTCAGGATGGGGTGTACGTGCCAGAGATCCTTCGACTCCGTTTTCACTCCGCTCAGGCAACACAGGCGTCCCGATAGCATCGGGAGCATGCGCCTGATTGCGGGCGCGTCACCGCCGACCTGTCATTCTGAACTCGATTCAGAATCTCTCGGGCGCCCGTCCGGCATTGGTCAGATCTCTCCCTTCGGTCGAGATGACAGGGTGGCCGGGCGAGATGGCACAAGATCAGTTCACAGCATATCCTCGTTCGGCTCAACCCCGAATCCGGGGCTATCGCTCACCTCCAGGTAGCCGTCCGTCGCCACCGGCTCGCCCAGCCAAAGCTCATCCCGGTCCCCGCCTCTCGTTCCCGGCAAAACCTCGCCAAAGTCCTCACACCCGGACGCAGCGATCAGGTGAAGGCCCCAGACCTCGCCGCCGCGGTGCGGCACAATCTGCGCCCCGGCCTCCACGCCCATCTCGACGATGCGCAGCCCGGCCGTGATCCCGCCGCACCAGGTGATATCCGGCTGCCACACTTCATAAGCTCCGGTGCGGGCCACATCTGCGAAGCCAACGTGCGTGAACTCGTGCTCGCCGCCGGCAATCAGAGTCGGCTTCACAAGCGCCCTGAGCGCTGCATTCGCATCGAGATCGTCAGGCGTCAACACATCCTCGAACCAGTGGACATCGAACTCCGCCAGCCGCTTCGCCATCTCGACAGTCACGTCGCTGTCCCAGCTCATGTACACGTCGAACATGATCTCCGCTCCGGGACCGAACAGCTCTCGTGCCCGGCGTGCGGCTGCCACCGCCGAGTCGTGGTCGGCCGGCGAGCCTGTCCAGCGGTGCGGCATCTTGTGAGCGGTGAAGCCGAGCTCTGCGTACCACTCCGAGTCGGTCCCGGTGGCGTAAGCGCGAACGCGCTCCTTTTTCACGCCGCCCAGCAGCTCAGCGACCGGCTTCCGCTCGGCTTTGCCCAGCGTGTCCCACAACGCAAGGTCGACACCGCTCAGCGCCATGATCGCTACGCCCTTGCGGCCGTACGGGATGCTCGCCTCGTACAGCTCGTCCCAGGTCGCGGCGATATCAGCCACAGAGCTAAGCTCCCGGCCCTCCAGCACCTCGGCGAAGTGGCCGTTCACTACCTCGACCGCCGCGCGCCCGCCTCCGCCGTAGCCGAACCCGGTGACGCCGACGTCGGTCTCGACGCGCACCACGATCTGCCAGAGGTTGGTGCGCCACGATTTCACGACGTTCCGGTAGCGCGGGTAGACGGCCGAAACGGACCTGATCTTCAAATGAGAAAGCCTCCGACTGCCCGCGGCCGGGTGGCCTGTGACAGCTGGAGGCTATTTAAGCACGCATGACGCGCACGAACAGACGGGACGGCAGGTGAGCCGCGGGCTAGGCGGCCTGCTTCGACCCGGCCGGGAGCGAAGTCACATCGTCTTGCAACTCACACATGACGTCGAAGAGGTGCGTATTGGCAGGCACAGACGAGACCTTGCCGCAGCGCAGGCACTTAAGGCTCGCGGCCCGGTCATCCGTCTCGAGCGCCAGGTCTCCGTTGCAAACTGTGCAGCACTTGAAAAACAGCATATTGCGGTCCTGCGGGGAACGTCCCGCCGTGTCGAATCCCGTTCATGATCGAACCTTCCGACAACCGGTATCGTAGGCCCGCTCGATTTTCGGCAGGTCAGCGTTGAGGCAGTGTTGCGTGTGCCCGCCGTT
>JANQEF010000173.1 GCA_028278465.1 Dehalococcoidia bacterium
GCGAGTAGGGCAGGGGATTTTCTATGACGCAGCCGCCCGCGACAGACGCCGAGCACGAGCCAGCCACTCCCGAGTCAGACCACGACCACGAGGAGTTCGACCCGGAAGAGGAGCCGGTCGGCACGCTCGCTCTCCTCTCTGTCTACCTCATCATCATCGTCGGCCTCTGGGTCGCGGTCTACGTCACATTGATCGAGCGGTCATAACCCATGGAGATGATTCACAGATACGAGCGGTTCTTCCTGGGCTCCACGCTGGTGATACTGGCGATCGGCCTTGTGGCGGTGATCTCCTCGTTCTTTGTCAACGACCTCGAGCTGCCGAGCCCGGTCGAGACTATCGACCCCGCTGAGCTCGCATCCACACCGCCGTTCGACAACCCGGGCGTATTCCAGGTGGGTGAGAACGAGTACGACGCAGTGATCACCGCGCAGTCGTGGGCGTTTGTGCCGGGCGTGATTCAGGTCCCGGCTGGCTCAAAGGTCAATTTCAAGATCGGTTCCGTCGACGTTGTTCACGGCCTGATCGTCCACGGCACAAACGTCAACCTGACCATCATCCCGGGCCAGGTGGCTGAAGCCACGGCGACCTTCGACGAGCCGGGCGAGTTCCTGTTTGTCTGCTCCGAGTACTGCGGGATCCTGCACCACAACATGGCCGGAAGGGTGATAGTCAATTGACCATCGCAGCCGACGCCCCGCAATCACGCGGAGCCCATCCCGTCTACGACATGGAGGGCATGGATCACTCCTCCGCCGTTGAGATGGAGGACGCGCGTCTCAGCGTCTTTCCGAAGGCGCAGACCAGGCCGGTGCTGTGGAACGTGCTGCTGGCGATGGTGGCGCTCATGCTCGGCGGGCTTCCCGGCATCGGGCAGGCGCTCGAGCGCGTCGGCATAAACCTCTACAACAACGATGTCGTTACAGCGGTCCTCGACGAGAACGCCGCTTACTACCAGGGGCTGACGCTGCACGGCGTCCTGCTGGTGATCGTCTTCACCTTCACGTTCGCAAACGGCTTCATCACGCTGGCGACGATGCGCGCCTACGGCCGCCCGATGGCGAGCACATTGATGGTGCAGCTCGCGTTCGCTCTGGCGCTGCTGGGCACCGTGCTGGCCGGATGGACGATGCTGGCGAACGAGGCGACGGTGTTGTTCACCTTCTACCCGCCGCTCGAAGCCCACACCATGTTCTACCTCGGGGCCGTGCTGCTGGTGATCAGCACATGGGTAACGCTGGCGAACATCGTCATGACGCACCGGCAGTGGGCGGCGGCCAATCCCGGCACCCGAACGCCGCTGATGGCGTTCATGGCGATCATGACCTACGCCATGTGGGCGATGGCATCGGTGGGCATCGCCGCCGAGGTGCTGCTGCTGATCCTGCCGTGGAAGTTCGGCTGGACCGAGGGCATCGACGCGCAGCTGGCCCGCACGCTGTTCTGGCTGACCGGCCACCCGATCGTGTACTTCTGGCTGCTGCCGGCCTACATCTCGTGGTACACGATGATCCCCAAGCAGGCTGGCGGCAGGCTGTTCTCCGACCCGGTGGCGCGATTCGTGTTCATCCTGTTCCTGCTGCTCTCGACGCCTGTCGGTTTCCATCACCAGTACACCGAATCCGGCATTCCGCAGTGGATGAAGAACATCCACGGCATCGCCACGTTCGCCATCTTCTTCCCGAGCATGATCACGGCTTTCTCGGTGGTGTCTGCGCTCGAGAACGGCGGTAGAAACCGCGGCGGCAGAGGGCTGTTCGGCTGGATATGGAAGCTGCCGTGGGGCAACCCGGCGCTGACGGCGCAGCTGCACGCCATGCTGATCTTCACGCTGGGTGGAGCGAGCGGGCTGATCAACGCGTCGCAGACGGTGAACCTTGTGGTCCACAACACGGCGTTCATCGTCGGCCACTTCCACATGACGATCGGCGCTGTGGCGCTGGCGTACATCGGAATCGCCTACTGGCTGATCCCGTACCTGACCGGCAACAACCTGTGGGGCAGGAAGCTGGCGCTGTGGCAGTCGTGGTTATGGTTCGTCGGGATGCTGCTGTTCGCGCGCGGCCAGATCTCGGCCGGATTACAGGGCGTGCCGCGTCGGACCGCGTTTGCCGATTCGGTCTACCGCGACTTCATCGACGGTCTGGATGTGCCGAACATGCTTACGGCGATCGGTGGCTCGATGATGGGGCTGAGCGGTCTGTTCATCTTCATTGTGGTCGTGGGCACGATGATGGGTCTTGCCGTCAAGAACAAGGAGCAGCTAATCACTGTCGCTGAGACGCGGGTCGGCGCAACGAAGCGGATCTGGCCGTGGCTGGATAACTACCGGATGTGGGTCGGGATAGCGATCCTGCTGGTGGCGCTGGCGTACATCCCGTTCCTTGTCACGTACGTGCCGGACGGCAGCAGCGCAGTAGGCGCACCGTTCGATCTGTACTAGATCGGCTTGCTAGCGGGGTCATGACACCTTCGTCCTGAACGGCAGTGAAGGACCTGGGTGAGGTGTGAGGCACGACGTCCCGTCAAGCTCACCGCCCGAAGGTGGGTTGCCACTGAACGCTGATTCAGAGACGACTGCAGATGGATCGCCCCACCCACCGGGTCCCTCGCACCCGCTCGGGACGACGGTGTTCTCCCTCCCTGCCAGGGAGGGAAAGAAGCGTCCACTACATCCCGTGTTCGGCAAGCTTGCGGCGGAAGAACTCTACTGCCAGCGGCACCGCGTCTGGCTCCGATAGCTCGTCCTGGCCTTCGAACACCACCGACAGCCAGCCGTTGAACCCCGCCGTCTTGATGATCGGCAGGATGCGGTCGTAGTCGAGCCATGCCTCGTCGCCCGAAGCTATGCGATACACCTTGCCGCGCACATGCACAGCGCGTGACACCGAAGTCGATATCGACTCATACAGCTGCTCGATATCCGCCTTGCTGCCGCGCTCGCCGAGCGAAACACCCGGCCCGCCGAGGTACTGGCCGGTGTCCAGGATGTGGCTGTAGTACGGATTGTCCACCTCGTCGAGCAGACGGATCACGTCGTCGCCCGTCGCCGGCATGCAGCCGTGGTTGTGGTTGTGCAGCCCGACCACGACTCCCTTCGATTGCCCGTACTCGGCCACCTCCTTCGTCGCCGCAACCAGCCGCGGCCACACCTGTTCCGCCGTCTCGCCCTCCGGCACCCACGCGCCGAACGCCCGCACCATCTGCACGCCCATGCGCTGCGCCACGTCGATCCACTTCTTGTAGGTCTCGATCTGCTGGCGAAGGTCCTCGCCTTCGAGCCCGAAGTTGTTCGAGATGCCGATGTAGCAGATGTGCAGCCCGCGGCGCAGCGTCAGCAGCCGCAGCTCCTCCAGGTAGTCGTCGTCGGTGGACGCGAAGTGCGTGAAGTGGAGGTCGACGCCGTCGAGCCGGTACTCGGCCGCCTTCTCGATGATGCCGGCGAGATCGATCTTGTCGTCGTTGAAGGTGTCTCGATATGACAGCGATTGCAGGCTGAGCTTGATCATGTTCCAGGTTCTTGGCTTTCGTGGGTTGTATGGTGGCTGGCGGCGACTTTACCACGGCGCTGAGCGAGGTTCGGCGCATCTCTGGCGGGCGTCTGCCATCTAACTCTGTGATATTCTTCACAAAGTGTGATGCGTGGATGAATCGCATAGAAAGCGGTTGGCGAGATGAGTAGTGGGAAGCACAGGGTCGTGATCGTTGGCGGAGGCTTCGCAGGGCTCAGCGCGGCGCGGGCGCTGCGCAAGGCTGATGCAGATGTCACCGTGATAGACCGCGCCAACCATCACCTGTTCCAGCCGCTTCTCTACCAGGTGGCGACCGGCGGCCTTTCGCCTGCCGACATCTCGGCCCCGATCCGCGGGTTGCTGTCGAAGAGCAGGAACACGAAGGTCCTGCTTGCCGAGGTTACCGGCGTCGATGTTTCCGCCCGTAGCCTCGCTACCACGTCAGGTCCGGTCGAATACGACACGCTGGTCCTCGCGACCGGCTCGACCCATTCCTACTTCGGGAACGGATCGTGGGCGGAGAATGCGCCCGGGCTGAAGTCGCTTGACGATGCCACCGCGATACGGCGCAAGATACTACTGGCGTTCGAGGCGGCAGAGCAGGCGAAATCTGAGGATGAGCGAAGAAGCTGGCTGACGTTCGCGATCGTCGGCGCAGGTCCGACGGGCGTGGAGATGGCCGGCGCGATCGGCGAGCTTGCGCGTCAGACGCTCAAGAACGACTTCCGTGGATTTGACCCTTCAACGGCGCGGGCGCTGCACATCGAAGCCGGACCACGGGTGCTGCCGACGTACTCCGAATCGCTGTCGCCAAAGGCGGAGAAGTCGCTGAAGAAGCTCGGCGTCGAGGTGCTTACGCAGACGCGGGTCACTGATGTGTCGGAGCAAGGGATCACGGTTGAGCGGGACGGCGCCAGCGAAGAAATTCCAGCGAAGACCGCGATCTGGGCCGCCGGTGTGCAGTCTTCGCCCCTCGGTGCCATGCTGGCTGATTCCGTGAACGCCGACAGCTCGTCGGGAGAGCTTGAACTCGACCGTATCGGCAGGGTGCCGGTGAACGACGATCTCACCATTCCCGGACACCCGGAGATCTTCGTGCTCGGAGACCTCGCCAGCTTTCCGCACCAGGACGGCTCGCCGCTGCGCGGTACGGCCGACGTCGCCGCGGCCGAGGGAAAGTACGCCGGCAGGGTGATCTCACGTCGGCTGAAGGGGAAATCCGCGCCTAAACCGTTCCGGTTCCGCGACCTCGGCAAGCTCGCCGTGATCGGCCGTTCATCCGCAGTGGCCGACCTGAGGTTCCTGCGCTTCGGCGGCTTCCTGGCGTGGCAGTTCTGGCTCTTCATCCACATCCTGAAGCTCGTGAGCTACCAGAACCGGGCAACCGTGCTGGTGCAGTGGGCGTCGAGCTACTTCTCTCGCAACCGCTCGGCGCGGCTGATCACCGGGAAGCTGGATTGGAGCGAGTTGAAGGGCGGCGCGACGGCCGAAGATGAGAGTGATTCCGGACGCGGCGCCGCGTAGCTGACCGGTTTCCCGCTGCTAACAGCCCAAAGCTAAGATGGTTAGCGGGCTAAGAGCGCTTCCTGAGCGGACGTCCGATGAGATCGAACGTGTTCGAAGGACCTCTGAGTCAGACAGGTCACTCTGACAGGAGTGGTTCGTCAGGCGAGAGACCCTTCGACTACGCTCAGGGCACACTTCGCTGGCCCTCCGCTCGGAGCGCAAGGCCCTCCGCACCCGCATCCGCCACGCATGAAGGTCATATCCGCATACAGCATCAAGGGCGGCGTCGGCAAAACCGCCGCAGCGGTCAACCTCGCCTACCTCTGCGCGCTCGAAGGTGCTCGCACCCTTGTCTGGGACCTGGACCCGCAGGGCGCCGCTACGTACTACCTGGGCCAGAAACCCGGCACGACGACTGGCGCTAAGAAGCTGATCTTCGGCGACGCCGAGTTGAGCGACATCGTCACCGAGACCCGCTACGCCAACCTTGACGCCATCCCGGCCGACTTCCGCAACCGCAAGCTCGATGTGTTTCTCGACCGCGGCAAGAAGAACCCGCACCGTCGGCTCGACCGGCTGCTGGCGCCGATGGCCGCCGACTACGACTGCGTGATCCTCGACTGTCCGCCCGGCATCAACCTGCTTTCCGAGAGCGTTTTCTACGCCTCGGACGTGCTGCTGGTGCCGCTCATTCCGACGACGCTGTCGGTGCGGGCGTTCGACCTGCTCACAAGGTATGTGCACGAGGAGCAGCGCAAGGATCGCGTGCGTGACATCTCGATAGCGGCGTTCTTCTCGATGGTCGACCGGCGCAAGCAGCTTCACAACAGCTTTGTCGAAGTGCTGCCGGACGAGCGTGCGGGCGTGATGCGGTGCGTTGTGCCGAGCGCAACCGAAATCGAGCGCATGGGCGTGAACCGTGCGCCGATCCATGCATTCGCCCCGAGCAGCCGCGCCGCCGCTGCTTACGAGGAGCTTTGGCGAGAGGTGAAGCGGATCGCGGGCGATAGCTGGCTGGGTTCGACGCTGGCGACAGCGGGCCAGTAGCCCGCAAGAATTCGCCAGCGTCTTCCGGGCTGTCGGCACGCATAATCGTTGCCCGGTTTTACCTGGTGACGGACGCGCTTCATGGCTGTTTCAGACGCAGAGCGACAGCGGATCATCGAAGCTTTCAACTCGATAGGCGAGTTGCGAGGCTGGGACTGGTCGCGCCTGCGGTCACGGCGTGCTAAGACGCCGTGGAACTACCCGGACGTTGTGCGATCGCACGTGAAGCCGACCGATCGTGTGCTGGATGTGGGAACTGGTGGTGGGGAGAAGTTCCTGCTGCTGGCAGACGCGTTTGGCTCGGGCGTTGGTGTGGACAGTGATCCGTCGATGATTGAAGTGGCGAACGAGAACCTGCCAGAGGAACTGAGTGGCAGGGTCCAGTTCATGGTCGGTGATGCGGACGATCTGGCGTTCGAGAACGAGTCGTTTGATGTCGTGCTGAACCGGCACTCGATCGTGAACCCGGACGAAGTGGTTCGCGTGCTGCGTCCCGGCGGCCTGTTCATCAACCAGCACGTTGGTCCAAAGAACCTGGAGAAGCTGGTAGATCCCTGGCGCCACATGGGCGAGCTCGGTCTCGGCGATGTCCAGGGAGAGCTTGACCGCTTCGATGAGCTGGGTTGCGAGGTGCTGGAGTTCCGGGAGTACGACGTCGAGTACGTGTTCCTGGACGAGGAGTCGCTGCTGTTCCAGCTGAAGGCGATGCCGATGCCTGCGCCGGTCGTTGCGGAGCGAGATGCGGACCTGATCGCCGGTGTCCTGGAGTCGACACGCGGCCCAGACGGAGCGTTCCACAGCAACGAGCACCGGTTCCTGCGGGTCATAACAAAGAGCGGCTAACCCGGCGCGCGGCCGATCTGCCTAGGCAGCGGAACAGGCACGAAATCCTCGGTCTCGACCATCCAGCCGGCAAGCATCAGCCGCAGCTCCGAGACCACATCGGCATGCTCAGGCAGGTGAGCCAGGTTGTGCAGCTCCCACGGGTCGATTTCGAGGTCGTAGAGCTCGTCCACGTCGCCCGGTCCGCCGTCCGAGCCGGATGTCAGCGTTGCGCCTGCCGCCATCGGGTCGTGGACATACTTCCAGCGCTGCGTCCGCACCATCTTGCGGCGCCCCTCGGCTTCGCGGCCCCACAGCGACTCGATGATCGTGTGGTAGCCCCACGGCTTCGGCAGGTTCTCGAGCATCCTCATCGTGAACGGCGGTCCGCCTGTGCCGTACTCCGAAAACGCCGCCCGGCGCGCAGGTGCACCGGTGACGGTGGGCAACGGCGCGCCCTGCATCCTGCGCTCAACCGTCCGCTTCAGCCGTCCGTCGCTGCGCCAGATGTTCCCGCCGTCGAAGTGTTCCTCAGGCCCGGAAGCGACGCCCGGCAGGTCCTCAGACTCATCGAACTCCGCCAGCCCTTGAAGCTTCAGCAGCGTCGGCAGCACATCAATTGTGTTGACCGGCGACGACTCGACCTCGCCCTGAGGCACACCGCCGCCCGGCCATGACACGATCAGCGGCACTCGTACGAGGCAGTCGTAGAACACTCCGCCCTTGACCGCCATACCGTGCTCGCCCATGAAATCGCCGTGGTCGGCGGTGAAGACGATCACCGTGTTGTCCCGCAGCCCCAGCGACTCAAGCCTCTCCACGATGCGGCCGATCGAGTCGTCGACGAAGCGGGTCATCGCCTGGTAGATGGAGATCACTCCGCGTCGGTGCTCTTCAGCGTCGTCATCCTGCCGCATCATCGCCGCCAGTACGCGGTTCCGTTCCGGCGACGTGCCATCGGCGTACTCGTCGTCACGCTGCGGCGGCAGCTTGACCTCGCCAGGCGGGAACATATCAGCGTAGCGTTGTGGAGCCTCGAACGGCTCATGCGGGTCCGGGAACGACGTCCACAGCGCGAACGGCTTTCGCCCGCCGTCTTGCCAGTCGCCGCTCGCGTAGCGGTCGAGGAACGACTCGACCTGCGTTGCGATCACGGCGCTGCCATAAGTCGACTCGTCGTGATCGGTGGCGGCGTACGCGATGCGCGGGCTCTGGGAGTGCTCCCGCAGCGTCTCGCGGTCGACGTGGCCGGCGTTAATGCGCTCTTCCGGCACTACCCACTCCATGCCGGTATTGCCCACGTTCTCGCCCGCGTAGCCGCCCGCCGGAAGGCCGCGGTGAGAGATCTCGCAGCGGACATCGAACAAGTCAAGGTCCTCGGCACGGTCGAAGCAGTGGTTCTTGCCGATCAGCGCCGTCACGAATCCGGCTTCCTTCCAGATGCGGAAGGCATGCGCCTCGCCGTCCGGCATCAACGTCTCGTTACGGCGGCAGCCGGTGGAGTGCGGGTAGCGGGCGGTCATGACGCTGGTGCGGGCTGGAACGCAAAGCGGGTGCGGCGTGATAGCGGTTTCGAACCGGACGCCCTGATCGGCCAGCCGTTCGAGCGTCGGTGTTTCGATGCCGATCTCGGAGTACATGCGCAGGATCGACCACTTCATCTGGTCGGCCATGATGAAGAGGACGTTCGGCGGGTTGTCGGACGGCATGAGCTACTCCTGTGTGACGGGCTGGCCGGTTTTAGCGGCAGATATGAACGCCTGTTGCTGTTCCGCAGGCAGGTATTTTGAGCCTTCGCGTACTGTCAGCACCGAGCAGCGATGGGCACGCTCTTCGAGCCAGTCTGAGACCAGCTTCGGGCGCTTCTTCGACGCCTCCCGGAGCACCCAGCCGATCGCCTTGCGGATGAAGAACTCCTTCTCGTGCAGCATCGAGTCGGCGTAGCGGCTGAAGCGGTCGAAGTCGCCTTCACCGGAGCGGATCGGCAGCAGGAGTGACAGCATCGCAGCCCGTCGCAGCCAGAAGTTCTGATGGTCCGCCCAGCGGTCGAGGGTTGATGCAAGGTCAGGGAAGCGCTCAAGAAGGCCGCCCACGGTGTTGATCGAAAGGTTGTCGACGTATGCCCACGTGTGAGAGGTGTCGATCATGCTCTCGACGAGCGCGGCGTCTTCAGCAATGAGCAGGCTGGAGCGGGCGTTCAGCACCTCGATGGCGGCCACTCGGGATTCGTGGATGTTGCGAGACCATAGCTCTTCGACAAGCGCCAGGATCGCGCCACGGTCCATATCCGAATGCTCTTTGGCAAACCGCTTCGCCAGTCTGCGGATCACCGGCACCTTGACGCCGATGTGCCGCATGTCGTCCGGGCTCTTGAGGTAACGCTTCTCGTTGACGGCGCGGTTGTCATCGGCCTCGGCTTCCAGTCGGACGATAAGCTCGTCGGCAAGCTTGCTCACAGTTGGTGTTGTCATGATCGCATTCGGGGAGTCAAACGGAAGAAGACCCGGCAAACCGGCTAGCGCTTGACCCACATGTCGGACCGCGGCTCGGCGCCGTCCCACTCGTCGAGCAGGTTGCTATGCCACATCCACTGTTCACCGGGTGATTCGTGGCCTTCGAGATCGGCGCGGCCGGTGACGAACAGCAGCGTCTGCCAGCGCGGAGTTTCGGTCGGCGCCCACGGGAAGATCCGTCGCAGGATGCGGTCCGAGATTTCGGAATCGCCCTCGAACTCCAAATCGGTTCCCTGCACAGCGTCCCAGCAGTGCAGAAGTACTTCGGTGCAACCGATGGCCAGGAACCCTTCGCTGTCCGGCAACCCTGATGGGTGCCACGCCCGCGTTCCCGGCGCAGCACCCCTCGCAACAGCCGCCAGCAGAGTCGTCTGCGACTTCACCAGCCCCGGCCTCTCGTAGCTCTTAATCCCGGCCTCATCGAGCCTGATCGTCGGCGTGTATCTGTCCGAACCGACCGCAAGCTGCGTCGCGTAGAACTGGAGCGCGCCGCAGATGTGCGAGGCGATGACATGCCGCGTCCAGTCCATGCGCGGCGGCTTCTCCTGCCACTGCGGTTCGGCGATCTGCGACAGCGTTTCGTACGCTGCGGCGCCTGCAGCGACAAGGTCGTCCGTCGTCACCGGCTGCCTGCTCATGAGGTTGCGCCGCACATGTCGTGTGCCAGGGCGATCATGCACTTAGTGCCGCTGATCAGCGAGGCGATGCCGACCGACTCGTTCGTGCCGTGCGCCATCGACAGCATCGGGTCGTCGTCCGGGTGCGAGCCGGTGAAGCCGTAGGTGACGATGCCCAGGTTGCGAGTGAAGCGTGAGTCGGTGAAGCCGTTGGAGACCGCAGGCACCCACTGGATGTCGTCACGCTGCACGGCAAGCGCCTGCGCCCGCTTGATCGAGTCGGCGAGCTGCGTCTCGAACTCGGACGAGTTTGGCACCGACATGTAGTCGATCTCGTATTCGACGCCTTCGACGTCCGCCAGCACCTCGTCCAGCTGTTTGCGCACGTACTCCTCGGTCTGGAACGGCAGTGTACGCACATCGCACACCAGTTCGAACGTCTCCGGCACGCTGTTCGACTTGATGCCGCCCTTGATCATCGTCGGCGTCAGCACCATGCGTGACAGCGCGCGCAGCAGCGACGCCAGCCGCGGGCTCTTCTCCTGTGCCTCTTCGAGCACCGCCTCGACCGTTTCGGGCGTTGGCCGCTGTTCGATGGTGAACTTGCCGAGGTGATCCCAGATCGGCAGCGACGTGTCGCGCTCCGGCTCGTAGGTCTCGATGTTGCCGAGCGCCTTTGCCAGCGAGTAGCTGGCGTTGCGGCCGGTCCACGGCACCGAGGCGTGCGTGCTCTCGCCTCGGAAGGTGATCTTGATCTCAAGCCGGCCTTTTTCGCCGGTGCCGAGCAGGTAAGACAGCGAGTTGCCGATCTCGACCGGAGTGCCGCCGCCTTCGTTGACCGCGAAGTCCGACTCCAGCGACTCGGGGTGGTTGTCGGCGAGCCATCCGAAGCCCCAGCGGCCGCCGTGCTCCTCGTCTGCGCCACTCACCAGCCGCAGGCTGTGCTCAAGGCGCACATCGTTGCGCTTCATGATCGCCATCGCCATCAGCTGGCAGGTCAGCAGCGCCTTGCAGTCGTTTGCGCCGCGGCCGTAGATGCGGCCGCCCTCGATCGTCGCCGAAAACGGCTCGAACCTCCACTTGTCGTAGTTCTCGACAGGCACGACGTCGGTGTGGGACATGAACATCAGGCGAGCGCGCTCCTGCTCGCCGGGATAGACCGAGATGATGTTGCCGCGCTCCGGGTCGCGGGCGAGGACCTGCGACGTGAGGCCTTCGTTGGAGAGCCAGTCCGAGATGAAGTTGGTCACCTTCGTCTCGTCGCCGGTTGGCATGTAGCCGGTGTTGACGGACGGGATGCGGACGAGGCTCTGCTCGAGCTCGACGATCTCCTCGGTCAGGCTGTCCACCTGGTCGAGCATGTCCTGCAGTGATGCCATGTTTTTCTCCGTTTACTGGTGCTGGCGGGCGAAGGTCAGTCTTCGATGAACGGTCCCCATGTCGCCCATCCCTCGACGAACGATCTCGGTCCAAGCCTGAAGGTCATAACGCCCTCGCGGCTGACGCGTTTTCCGGTTGGCCTGTAGCCGAAGAACTCCTGCTCAGGCGTTCCACTCATCACGATCCGCGAAGAGATTCTGTCGCCATCCACGAGCATGTCCTCCACACGGACTTCGAGGTCGGGAAAGGCGTCCCACATCATGCGGAACAGGTTGACGACGGCGTCGC